>QNBL01000006.1 GCA_003641695.1 Spirochaetota bacterium | reverse complement strand
GCATCAAACAGAGTCTTGAATATACCATCCTCCATGTAGGGAACACTCGTTTTAAGCGTCTCCTCAGTCCCTTCGGAAACGGTATAGATAAATATTGTCTTCGCCGATAAAGATGCACCGGTCAGTAAAACAAACAGTACAAATATGTATAATCGTTTCATATCCGTTCTATCGGCATAAATCACGGCAGTATTGAAGATATTGCTGTTGCGTGATAATTTGTCATATGAATTACTTTGTACTTCAGGTACTGACAGGCGAGGAGCAGAAGTTTATTAAACTGGCTGAATACAATCTCGCTGCAGAGCATGCCGATGGTCTTGGGCAGGTTCAATTTATCTGGCCGAAGAGAAAACTGACCATACGGAGAAGGGGAAAACTTACAGAGAAAATCACCTCCATATTCCCCGGTTATATCTTTTTGCAGACAGAGGAATTAGATCCCGATGTATACTGGATAGTAAAGAAAACCTCCGGTTTTGTACGCTTTATGAAAAACAACAGAGAGATCGAACCTATACATGGAGATGATAAAAAACTTCTTCTTCATTTCCTCTCTTTCGGGGAAATTGTTGAGAAATCCAGGGTATGGTTTGACAAGGATAATGTTATCCGTGTTACCAGCGGCCCCATGAAAGGGCTGGAAGGACGGATAATAAAGGTGGACAGAAGGAAAAAACGTGCTAAGATCAAACTATCGCTTTATGATGAATCCTTCAAAATTGATTTTGGATTTGAAATTCTGGAAAAAGTAGAAGATGAAAAAGAAAGAAAAGAATAGAATTTTAATTGTTGGTGCAGGATTTGCGGGAAGGGAACTTGCCTCAGAGCTTTCTTCCAAAGGGATACTCGGAGAGGTAGTTGCATTCATCGATGATGACAAGAAAAAAATAGGTTCACACATAGAGGGGATTCCGGTATACGGACCGATCAGCACTATTGAAGCGGTAAAAAAGAAGTGTTCCCCGGATGAAACCATTGTTGCCATCCCCGGAGCATCCAGATCTCAGCTGAAAACGATTTATAACGCTTTAAAACTTGCAGGAATCAAAAACATACGGATCCTTCCGGGGATCTCCCAAATTATTGAAGGGGAAGCACATCTAATCCAGACACGAGAGATCAAGGTTCAGGACCTTCTTGCCAGAAGACCGGTCATGATCAGCCTGAAAGAGAGTCTGGAATATCTACGGGGAAAGCGGGTTCTCATAACCGGCGCAGGAGGGAGTATCGGCAGTGAACTTGCCAGACAGCTTCTGTACGGAGGAGCAAGCAGACTCTACCTTTTCGATCATGGAGAGAACAATGTCTACGAGATAGACAAGGAACTCAAGATCCTTCAGGAAGAGGGTGTCGGTGAAACTGCTATGGTTGTACCCATTATCGGGGAACTGCAGGACAGAGACTTTGTTAACTTTATAATTAAAAGACTCAAGGCGGATGTCATCTTCCATTGTGCGGCTTACAAACATGTTCCTTTGATTGAAGAAAACCCCGTGGAAGCAGTAAAAAACAATATCTTTGGAACAAAGAATATTGTTGAAGCTGCAAAGAATGCCGGTGTTTCAAGGTTTGTTTTCATATCTACCGACAAGGCTGTAGAACCCTCCAGTATCTACGGAGCCAGCAAGCTTATTGCAGAAGAACTGATCCTGTCAAACAACGGAGAGAATACCGATTTTATGGTTGTCAGATTCGGTAATGTTTTGGGCTCCATGGGAAGTATTGTCCCCCTGTTTACAAAGCAGATTCAAAAAGGAGGTCCGGTAACCATCACCGACAAGAGGGCAAAACGGTTTTTTATGACCATACCCGAAGCTGCATCGCTGGTACTCAAGACCGGAGGCGTCGGAAAGGGAGGAAATCTGTACATACTTGAGATGGGAGAACCCATTCTGATCAAGGATCTTGCCGAACAGATGATCCGGTTTTATGGATTTATTCCCGGTAAAGAAATAAAGCTTGAGTACATCGGTCTCCGTCCGGGAGAGAAGCTTACCGAACATCTCTGGACAGGGGAAGATGAGGTTGTCAAAACAGAATATCCCGGCATTATCCGTTTAAAACACCGAAGCAGACTTAACGGGAGGCTGGATAGCCTCATATCCAAACTTAAGGAAGTATGTTTTACCGAAGATGGTAAAAGCAGCCCCCGTTACAGGAACAGGCTCTACTTACGATCTTCACTGAAAGAAGTTATCCCTTCAATTCCGTGGGTTGAAAATGAACCTGAAGTCTGAACCCATCCCATTTGCCCTCCCCTCAATAGGGAAAGAGGAGGAAGAAGCTGTATTACGGGTCCTCAGGAGCGGCTGGCTGACAACGGGAGCTGAAGCGAGGGAGTTTGAAAAAGAATTCTCATCCTATGTTGGATCCCGCCACTCTCTGGCTGTAAACTCGGCCACAGCAGGGCTTCATCTGTGTCTTGAAGGACTGGGAGTAAAAAAAGGGGACAGAGTAATAACTACACCCTATACCTTTACCGCGACTGCTGAGGTTATCCGTTATCTTGGAGCAGACCCTTTATTCGTGGATATTGATCCTGAAACCTTTAACCTTGACCCGGCATCAGTCATCAGGGTATTGAAGTGTGAAAAAGGGGTTAAAGGACTTCTACCGGTTCATATCGGAGGCAGACCCGCCGCCATGGAAGAACTGATCCGTATAAAAGAGGAGCGGGATATTTTCCTGGTGGAAGATGCAGCACATGCATTTCCACTGGTTTACCGCGATAAATTTCTTGGTACCTGGGGAGACGCAGGTGTGTATTCCTTCTATGCCACAAAGACCATAACAACCGGAGAAGGGGGAATGGTTGCTACTGATAACAGTGAACTTGCCAGGAGGATCTCTACCATGCGGCTCCACGGAATAGACAGGGAAATATGGGACAGATATACCTCAAAAGAGGCTTCCTGGATGTACAGGGTAGTAGAAGCAGGCTACAAGTACAATATGCCCGACATCCTGGCAGCTATAGGGCGGGAACAGTTGAAAAAGGCAGAAATGTTTTTCCGGAAAAGAAAAAAAATCGCTGAGTTTTATCAAAGGACCCTTGGTGAACTGGACTTTTTACACACCCCTTCTTCCGGAGGTGAGAATGCCTGGCATTTGTACATGGTGAGGTTGAAAACGGATAAACTGTCAATTGGAAGAGATACCTTTGTAAAACTTCTTCAGGCTGCGGGAATCGGGACCTCTGTCCATTATATCCCTCTGCACATAATGCCATATTATAAAGATAAATACGGCTACAAGCCTGAAGACTTCCCCAATACCATGAAGGTTTTCAAGTCAGTTTTCAGTCTGCCGATCTACCCCGGGATGAGCGAAGAACAGTGCGTAAGGGTGTCAGATACGGTAAAGAATATCGGGGAAGCCCATTACAGGGGAATACATTAATGGAAACAGAGTACTTCAATATCGATACCGTTTCCCCGAAGAATGTTTTAACCGCTTCTCTAATCCGATCTCCACTGCCCACAGGCACTATCAAAGCAATCGAATTCCCCCCTTTACCGGAAGGATACTTTTCTCTTACATACAAAGATATTCCCGGAGAAAACTTCATACGAGTTGCGGGGGAAATAATGCCTATTCTGTGCAGGGAGGAAATCTCATACAAGGGAGAAATTATAGCTGCGATCTGCGGGCCGGATAAAAGTAAAGTCCTTTCCCTCTGCAGGAGCACCAAAATAAGTTCAGAAACAAACTACACCTTCAAGGCATTCAAAGGGCACTCCCCGGATCAAATTGTAAAAGAGAAAAAGTTCACAAAAGGAAATCCGGATAAAATTTTTGAAGATGCTTTAAGTATAGTTGAGGGGACTTACCACACAGCTGCAAGAAAAGCACGCTTTACCAGTTATAGGGGTGTTATTGCCCGCTCCGCAAAAGGGATTCTGGAAATACAGACAGAGACCCAATGGCCGTTCCATCTCAGAAACACGGTAGCTGCAGTTTGCTCTTTACCTGCAGCCAGGGTTAAAACTGCAATTGGAAAGTTCAACCCCACCTACGATGAAAAACTTCTCATACCGACCATCTACGCCTCCCTGGCATCCCTTCTGTCTCTTAAGACAGGCAAACCTGTGCGGTTTGTTCCTGACAGAGAAGAGATGCTTGATTTCAGCAGCAGGAAACCGGAAGTACTTATTAGAAGAAAATCTGCTGTTGATGAAAAGGGAAAGATAATTGCTGAAATGATCGATATTGAGGTTAACCTGGGAGCTTACCCTCTTTTCTCTGACGAAATTCTTACACAGCTGATAGTAGGTGCCGCAGGATCCTATTCCATACCCAACCTGTCAATCAAATGCAGAGGGATCACAACCAGTGAGCCTCCCATGAATGTCTTTAACGGGCTTAACCTTTCCTCGGGAGTTTTCTCCTGTGAAGCACATCTGTCCAGAATAGCCGAGATCAACAGCTGCAATCCGGGAGACTGGCGCTTAAAGTACCTTCCCGGCAAACCTGCTTACATTCCCACTGGAGGAATAGAAAAAGAATTTAACGGTAAAGAGCTTCTTGCGAGAATCATACAGGCATCAGATTTTAACAGGAAATACTCGGCTTATGAAGTTTTAAGGAAACACCGGAAACCGGGCAGGGTATCACGGGAGCTTCTTCGGGGTATCGGGATTTCTTTTGGATTCGCCGGAAACGGATTCTCAGGGAGAAAGGAGAGCGGAGAATCATACACCGTTGCAGTAAATTTTGACAGAGACAACAAGGTAACCATTAGAAGCAGTGCCAATGGATCCTCTTCCACAACGGTCTGGAAGGAAACGGCATCTTCCATACTCGGAGTAGATGCAGAGTCGGTAAAGATCCTGAAAGGGGATACTTCAACTCTCCTCAATTCCGGCCCCTCTTTTCTCGGCAGTGATATAAGCATTGTAACGAGCCTTGTTGAAAAGTGCTGCCTTGCCATAAAAAAGCAGAGGTTTCATAAAGCCCTTCCAATTGAAGTAAAAAGATCGTACCGCTCTTCCGGAGTTAAAAGATGGGATCCGGTAAAACTCAAGGGAATGCCCTTCCATTCCCTTTCCTGGGGAGCTGTAGTCGCTGAAGTTGAGATAGATCCGGTTTTTCTACGGCCAATTGTAAGAACACTATGGATGATGGTTGACAGCGGCAGACTCTACAACAAAAGCATCGCAGTTAAATCTCTTGAATCCTCGATCCTTGAAACCCTGGAATGGATCGTAACGGAGGATGATGTTACATCCCCTTCTGTAACGGATACAGGATTCAACACACCTCTCCGGAGGAAACTACCGGATATTTCGGTGATCTTCTCTGAAAAAAGGAAGAATATAACCGGAGGAATCTCACAGTTACCTGATACTTTTATTCCCGCAGCTGTTATTTCTGCAGTATCCCAGGCAACCGGTATCTATCCCGATTCTCTTCCCTTAACACCGCATATCCTTTACAAACAAATGGAGGGTGCATGAAGATATCGTTCCTTTTAAACGGCAGACAGTTTGAAACGGAAGTCTCTCCCACTGAAAGACTGTCGGATATCCTGAAATCAAACGGTAAAATTTTCAGCGTTCGCACATCCTGCCTGAAGGGAGAGTGTAAAAGCTGCTCTGTTATTATCGATGGAGAGGTCGTTCCATCATGCATGATTCCAGCGTTTTCTGTCAGAGGAAGCGACATAACAACCCTGGAAGGATTCAGCAAAACCAGGGACTACCATGATATAATTCAGGCTTTTGAAGAAACAGGAGCATCTCCCTGTGATTTCTGCCGGGGAGGAACAATTCTGACAATCCAGTCAATCCTTGAACGGTTTGCAGAACCGGAGGAACCCCAGATACTCGATGCATTCAGCGGGAATATCTGCCCTTGTACCAATATTGGTCTTATCATGGATTCGGTAAAGAGAGCAGCACTGTACAGAAAGAGGAAACGTCTTGGAAGGAAATAACCTCGGGAGAAACATATACGCACCCCAATCCCTCAACGAACTTCTCCATATGAGAGAACAGCACCCGGATACAATTTTATGGTCCGGGGGAACCGCTCTCATGAGAATGCAGAAAGGCCCTGTCCCTTCTTTCGATAGAGACATTATTCACCTCTCCGGAGTAAACGAACTGAAAAAGATACGGAGAACCGAAAGATACCTGGAAATAGGAGCCGCAGTCCCGGTAAAAAAGATAATCAATGTTGGACAGCACATACTTCCCTTTGCCCTGGCCCAGGCTCTTATGAGCATAGGCTCTCCGGCAGTCAGGAATCTTGCAACCATGGGGGGAAATCTCGGCATCAAAGACAGACGACTTAACTCTTTCAGTGTACTCATGCTGATGGACAGTATTGTGGAGCTTAGAAGGAGTGGAAAGAGCAGGTGGATTCAGCTTGGAAGGCTGAATAGTATAGGAGAGGCTGAAATCCTGACAAGAATCCGTATTCCATTCAGGAACTGGGATCTCCAGTACTTCAGAGCGGTGGGAGACCCCCTTCTGCATCCCATGGATTCTCTTTCATTTACTGTTCTTGCTGAGACCAACAAGGGAATCATCTCAAACCTCCGGTTTGCTGTAGGCAATACAGGAAAGAGTACCCTGCGAAGCTTAGATTTCGAAACCTATCTATCCGGTAAAAAACTCAGACTTTCAGGCAAAGAGTTTGATGCGGCAGTGAACATCTTTCAGTCATTTGTTCAGAACGCAGAAGGTGATCTGACCCCTTTCCAAAAAGACCGGTCATTAAGATTCGTCCACTGGTTTCTGCGCGAGTTAAGGGACGTTTATATCTTTACAGAATAACTCTGAAGCAGTATATTCATGATTAATGTTAAACGTACCTGACTTTGTTCACCTGCACAATCATACTGACTACTCTCTTCTTGATGGTGCCGTTTCAATAAAAAAAATGGTCAACAGGGCTGTCAAGCTGGAGATGAAACATCTGGCTATTACTGACCATGGGAATATGTTCGGTGCCCTTAGATTTTACAAAGAATGCAGGGCAAAGGGAATAAATCCCATTGTGGGATGCGAATTCTACGTCTCTTCAATCAGCAGAAATATAAAGTCAAGCTCAGACAAAGAAAACCGTTACAACCACCTCGTTCTTCTTGCAAAGAACTATAAAGGTTATAAAAACCTTATGATCCTTTCATCCCTTGCTTACACAGAAGGATTTTACTATAAACCCCGGATAGATGATGAACTTCTCGGGAAATACCATGATGGACTGATATGTACAACCGCATGCCTTGCAGGAATAATCCCAAAGTATATCGTTGACGGCAACCATGAAGAGGCAACAAAAAAGGCTCTCTTCTACCGGGATCTATTCGGCGAAGAGAACTTTTACCTGGAACTTCAGGATCACGGTATTCCTGAACAGAAGATAGCAAACGAAGGGATGATCCGTTTGTCGAGGGAAACAGGAATTCCTCTCATTGCAACAAACGATATCCATTACCTTACAAAAGAAGACTCCAACGCCCAGGATATCCTGATCTGTATAGGAACCAACCGTAAAAAACACGAAGTCAACAGAATGAAATTCCACTCCAGCGAATTCTACATGAAGAGTAAGGAGGAGATGTTTGAGGTATTTAAAGAAATACCCGAAGCTCTGTCAAACACTGTAAAACTTGCGGAGAAATGCAATCTGGAAATAGAGCTGCCTGGACCGCTCCTTCCTGACTATAACATCCCCGATAAATACAGTTCTCCTGATGACTACCTGCGGGCTCTTACAGAAGCGGGACTCAGGGAGCGGTACCCGGAAATTACCGAAGAAATAACAAAACGGATGGAGTACGAGCTGGATATCATTATCGGGATGGGATTTACCGGCTATTTCCTTATTGTCTGGGATTTTATTCACTTTGCCAGAGAAAACGATATTCCTGTTGGACCCGGAAGAGGATCTGGTGCCGGATCCATAGTGGCCTATTCATTAAAGATTACAGATATCGATCCACTCAAATACGATCTTCTTTTTGAAAGATTCTTAAACCCGGAAAGGATCTCGATGCCTGACTTTGATATTGATTTCTGCTTCGAAAGGCGTCAGGAGGTTATAGACTACGTAACCCAAAAGTACGGCAAAGACAGAGTCGGTCAGATCATTACCTTTGGAACCTTGAAAGCCAAGGCAGTTGTCCGTGATGTCGCAAGAGTTCTGGATATTCCCTACTCCGAAGCGGACCAGATCTCAAAGCTCATTCCTTCGGAAAACAAGATTACAATAGAAGAGGCGCTTGAGAAAGAACCGAAACTCAAGGAGTATGAGAACAAAGGAGAACTCTACAGAGAGTTGATTGATACCGGACAGAGGCTCGAAGGACTATCCAGACACGCCTCCACTCACGCCGCCGGGGTAGTAATCGGAAAATCAACCCTTACCGACTATGTTCCACTGTACCGTGATGCAAAGACCGGATCAATCTCTACTCAATACACCATGGATCAGTTAGAGGAGTGCGGTCTGGTCAAGATGGATTTTCTGGGGCTCAAGACACTGACGCTGATCAAGCATACCGAAGATATAATAAGAAAAAAAGGGATCGACTTCAATACAGATAAAATCCCTGAAGATGATGAAAAGACCTTCAAACTTCTCGGAGAAGGGAAGAGTGTTTGTGTGTTCCAGTTTGAAAGCTCCGGTATGCAGGGAATTCTCAAACAGGCAAAACCGAACTCCATTGAGGACCTTATTGCCTTAAACGCCCTCTACCGTCCGGGACCAATGCAGTACATTCCCCAGTTTATCGACAGCAAGATGGGAAGAATGCCCATTAAGTATCCCCACCCCAACCTGAAAGAGGTACTGAAGCCCACTTATGGAGTTATTGTCTACCAGGAACAGGTTATGAAGGTTGCCCAGATAATAGGCGGTTTCTCCCTCGGCAAAGCGGATATCCTCCGGAGGGCAATGGGTAAAAAGAAAGTAAAAGAGATGGAACAGATGAAGATAGAGTTCATCTCCGGAGCAAAAAACCAGGGGTACTCTGAAAAACAGGCCTCCGACATCTTTGAAATGCTCAAACCTTTTGCAGGATACGGATTCAATAAATCCCATGCTGCTGCATACTCGGTGGTTGCATACAAGACTGCCTATCTCAAGGCGAACTTCCCGGCAGAGTTTATGGCTGCAAACCTCACCAATGAAATTAACAGCCCGGACAAACTTACCCAATACATCAATGAAACAAAAGTAATGGGGATAAAGATCCTTCCCCCGGATATAAATCTTTCCGATAAAAAATTCACTGTTGAAAACGGCAGTATAGTGTACGGACTGGTGGGAATCAAGAATATAGGTGAAGCAGCTGTTGACGAGATTATCAATACCAGAAAAGAGAAAGGAAAATTTGAATCGTTTCTGGATTTCCTGTACAAGGTTGACCTCAGGGGAGTAAACAGAAAGGTAATAGAGTCGCTTATTAAGTGCGGGGCCTTTGATTCCTTCAATACCGGAAGAGCCACCCTGAACCATAACCTTGATACAATGCTTGAGTATACCAACAAAAGAAAAGAGAGTGAGATGTTTGGTCAAACCTCCCTTTTTGACAACTCTACAGAAACCCGGCTTCCGGAATTGAGGATGGAAACGGTGGAAGAGTGGCCTCAGATGGATAACCTGAAAAATGAAAAAGAGCTTTTAGGATATTACTTCTCGGGGCATCCCCTGGACAAGTATAAAAGAATTTGGAAAAAGAGCACGAATCTTGATCTGTCAAACCTTGAGCATCTGTCTGCTGACCGGAAGTATACTATAATGGGGATGATAAACGATGTAAGGGTTATCCAGACCAAAAGAGGGAAACCCATGGCATTTGTACAGCTTGAGGACTTTAACGGTTCTATTGAACTTGTTGTTTTTTCCAGAATTTGGGAGGAGAAGGGAATGCTTATCCAGAAAGACGGTATCTCGGGATTTTCAGGAAAAATAGATCTTTCCAGAGATAACCCGAAATTTATTGTTGATGATGTGTTCCCGCCGGAAAACCTCAAAAAGGTTAAGACATCGGAAATACATATAAAAATGAACAGGGCGATATGTCAGGAGGAAGAACTTGTATCCTTCAGGGAATACCTCATGGATTTTATTGGAAATTGTACGGTATTCCTTCATTTGCCATCCGGGAATTCCGGAAACGATACTGTTATAAAAGCCTCCAGACAAATAAAACTGGAACCTTCCGGTAATGTGATAGAATCCATAAAAGAATATCCCAACATTGAAGATGTCTGGACGGCTTAGCGTAAAGGAGGAATTTATATGCTTACAGTACTGAGAATTATATCAAGTCTTATTTCAGGATACATGCTGCTTATATTCATAAGAGTACTTTTGACATGGTTTTCAAGAGGTACACTGGGTAAAGCGGAAGAAATTTTGGGAAGGGTAACCGATCCTTACCTGAATTATTTCCGGAGATTCTCTTTTATGCGGATCGGGATGATAGATATGTCACCGGTAGCGGGTATTATTGTTCTGGTTGTTGTTCTGAATATGCTTAATACCATTCTGGCTTATGGGAAAATCACTGTGGGGATAACCCTGTCCATAATTCTTGCAGCCCTCTGGTCTGCAGTATCATTTCTGCTTACCCTTTATATTGTTCTTATTGCAATACGCCTGTTTATGGAGCTGTTTCAGCCTGATACCTACTCCCCATTCAAAACGACTCTTGATGCACTGGTTAATCCTGTTACAACTTACGTAAAAAACACTATTGCCAAAAAGAATTTCCTTTCATACAAGGTTCAGATGGCAATGACAGGGGGAATATTTGTTGCCCTCTCCATAGCAGGAAACATGCTTGTCAAAGGATTATCAGGCGTTCTCTTGAGAATCCCCTTTTAGAATATGTTCGCTGATGAACTGAAGTTTCCTGTAATTGATTTAAAAGGGATTGGGTCTTCCTATGCAAAATCTCTGGCAAAAGCGGGAATACTGACAGTTGCCGATATTATCCGTTATGCACCCAGAAGTTACGAAAACAGGAAAGACATTGTCCCCCTTTCCTCCGTCCCCGATAAAAGAGAGGTAAATACCGTTGTCGAAATAGTTGCCCATGATTTTGTCGGTTACGGAAAAAAAAAGACCCTGAAAATATTCGTACGGGATGAAACCTCAACAGGAGTCCTTGTATGCTTTGGGAGGAATTTCCTGAAAAATAAAATGCCTGTGGGTAAACGGTTTTTCCTTTACGGACAATTTGATTACCGGTACGGTGAACTGCAGTCAACCCAGTTCGATACGGAAGAGTACGGTGAAAATCCCGGACATTTCGGTCTGATCCTTCCCGTGTATCCGCTATCAGGGAATCTCAAGCAAAATGTCCTGAGGAAAGCTGTTAAAGCGGTACTCAATACCTACCTCCCCTCTGTTGAGGATCAGCTCCCCGCTGCTCTGATACGAAAATACAACTTTCCGTCCAGAAAAGATGCCGTAAGAGCAGTGCATTTTCCGAAATCAATGGGAGAGAGGCATGAAGCCCTTCGTCTGCTTAAATACGAAGAACTCTTTTTCCTTCAGCTTACAGCAGTACGCCGGGCGTTCAAATACAAGAAAGAGAAAAGGGAAATACGGAAAATTACCGGCAGCATTATGAAGAAGGCAGTACTTTTACTCCCCTTCTCCCTTACACCGGATCAGATCTCTGTCCTGAAGGAAATCAGAAAAGACATGGAATCGGAAAACCCCATGTACCGTCTTCTACAGGGAGATGTGGGAAGCGGGAAAACCCTTGTAGCCTTCCTTGCAGCTCTTTTTATAATCGAGGCTGGGGGGCAGAGTGCCTTCATGGCACCTACAGAACTTCTGGCCCGGCAGCATGCTGAAAACGCCGCGAAACTTCTCGAACCCTTGGGGGTCCGGCTTGCATTTCTGAGCGGGAATATAAAGAGTAAGCAGAGGGGGCCGCTTTTAAAAGCCCTCAAAAAAGGAGAAATAGATCTTATAATTGGGACCCATGCACTCTTTACCTCTGATGTGGAGTTCAAAAAGCTGGAGTTTGTTATAGTGGACGAGCAGCATAAATTCGGCGTTATGCAGCGTATTTCCCTTTTCAACAAAGGGGAAAAACCTGATATTCTTCTCATGACAGCAACCCCCATCCCCAGAACCATCACCATGACAATTTTTGCTGACCTGGATGTTTCAGTTATTAAAACAGCCCCGGAAGGAAGAAAACCGGTAATAACTCATCTTTCAAGAATGGGAAACGAGGAGAAAGTATACCGGGCGGTAAAGGAAGAATTGAAGAAAGGGCACCAGGCCTACTTCGTCTACCCGAGAATCTCCTCGGAGAGTAACGCTAAAGAGGGACTCAAGGATGCAGAGAGGATGTTCCGGTATTTGACCAATGACGTTTTCCCGGAGTATAGAACCGCCCTGATCCACTCAAAACTTCCGGATACAGAAAAGATCTCAATAATGCAAAATTTCAGCCGGGGAGAGATAAAAATCCTTGCAGCAACCAGCGTTGTGGAAGTGGGGGTTGATGTGAAGAACGCGACTTGCATGGTGATCGAGCATGCTGAAAGATTTGGACTCTCCGCTCTGCACCAGCTGAGAGGAAGAGTTGGGAGAGGACCGGACCAGGCTTATACATTTTTGATATACTCCGAAGATCTGAGTGATGTTGGGAAGGAACGTCTGAAGATCATGATGAATTACAGCGACGGATTCTCAATCTCAGAAGAGGATCTCAAAATAAGAGGTCCCGGACAGCTCGCAGGAACAAGACAATCCGGCTTCCTTAAACTGAATTTTGCTGATATTATCAGGGATACAGATATTCTGAACCAGGCGCGGAAGGATGCCTTGTCGTTATTGAAGACAGATCCGGGATTCCTGAGGGCAGATAACGGAGTGCTGAGGGATGTTTTGGAAAGGTGTCCCCCCTTTGAAGACGATCTGCTGTCAAGCGGATAGGAGCGTACAGATTTGAGGATAACAGGCGGAAAGTACAGAGGAAGAAAAGTCACCTGTCCCCCGGGAATAATCCGTCCGGCAATGGACAGGATGAGGGAATCGCTCTTCTCCATTCTTGGAGATATCAGCGGCTGCTCGTTTCTGGATCTGTTTTCGGGTTCAGGACTGGTAGGAATTGAAGCTGCTTCCCGGGGGGCAAATCCAGTTGTAATGGTAGAGAGGGACTTCAAGAAGAAAAGAGTAATCCTTGAAAACATGAAGTTTGTTGAGAGCAACATCACCTTACGGATGATGAACGTTCAACGGTATGTGGCTCTTGCCAAGGACAGCTTTGATCTCATATACGCAGACCCTCCCTTTATATTTTCTAAAAAGCAGAGTCTGATCAGGGGGATAGGCAGATCGCCCCTTGTTGGACCGGACACAATTGTAATGATCCACCACCCTTCCACAGATGAGTGGGATCAGGAAACGGGTAATCTTGCATGCTATGATATACGTAAATACGGCGGGTCTATGGTAAGGTTTTTCAGGCCCGCCTAAAAATCAGCCGTTCACGGCTTCTACCCACTTTTTCCATCTATCCAGAAGCAGTTCTTCTGACTCCTGAGTAATATTTTCAACAGGAATCTCCTTAAACCATTCCCCGCTCTGTATCAGCAGGATATCTTCAACCTTCAGCTTGTCGTCCATACATCTATTCTACACCATTTTTTTTAATTTCCAATTAAAAAACACCAATTGCCACTGATTATCTATTCTGATACGATGTAGTCCGCCAAGGAGGATGGAAGTGACAGAAAAAAATCAGAGACTTCTCCAAATCCCGCAGGGAACCGAGATTATTTATTTAGAGGAGGCGTTCAAACATCAGCAGGCTGTTTCCCAGATTAACAACCTCTTTACCTCCTGGGGGTACTTGCCGGTAGAGACCCCGTTGTTTGATTTCTTTGATATATACCAGGAGCTTCTCAGCAATAAGGTAAAAGATGTCTACCGGCTCGTTGACAGGGAGGGAGACTTGCTCATGCTCCGCTCAGATATTACCCTTTTCCTTGCCAAGCAAATGGGGGTAATGCTCTCCCGGGCGGATCTTCCGAAACGAGTGTACTACTCAGGGGCAATCCTCCGGCATCAGAACAGGGAGGATATATCCAAGAACGAGTTTTTTCAGACAGGAGTGGAGCTTATCGGTAAGAGCGGTGCAGATGCAGACCTGGAAGTTCTCACCCTCCTGGTAAAGACCTTTGAGGCGCTTAACGTCAAACCTTTTGTGCATATAGGATCGCGGGATCTTATCAACACCCTGCTTTCCGCCTCCCCGGAAGATTTTACTGCTTCGGTTTTTAAGGCAGTAAAAAACAGAGACTTTCCCTTATTGAAAGATCTTCTGGACGGTAATGTTTCCTCAAAGAAAATCCCCTTTTTAATGCAGCTTATGCGGTTTATTGGAAGCAGTGCAGAATTCAGAAACATGCTTAAAAATCAACCCTATAAACCTTCTGAAATCGAGATGGAAAAAATAGAGCACCTGCTGTCCCTGATGGATACTCTTGAAAAGCTTGGTATGGAGCAGTACTTCCGAATAGACATGTCCGAAACAGGGAATCAGAGTTATTACACCGGGATTGTCTTTCAGGGATATCTGGAAGGTACCGATTCCGCAATTGTTTCTGGAGGAAGATACGACTCCCTCCTTGAACATTTCGGATTCGACACCCCTTCGGTAGGTTTTTCAATTCTCCTTAGAAAGGTGGAGGAGCATCTCGGCTCAAGGTTTACCCTTCCCGATAATACAAGGATCAAGGGAAAAGACTTTGTATCGGCATTCATGGAAGCGGAAAAGATCAGAAAGGAAGGGGGAATAGCAATACTATGACACTGACAATGGCACTGCCCAAGGGCAGGCTTCTTGATAATGTAAAAAACCTTTTTTCGTTGAAGGGAATGGATTTTTCCTTTGTCAACAGGAAACTTGTGGCTCACGATTCTTCAAATACTCTCAAGATTTTTTTGGTAAAGAACTCTGATCTTCCCACCTACGTTAACCACGGTATTGCAGGTCTGGGTATATGCGGCTCAGACGTTCTTTATGAGAACAGCTATGATTTTTTCAAACTCATGACCTTCGACTTCGGCGGCACATCCATGTGCATTGCAGGTAAAAAAGGGGAAAAGCTGGATATGTCAGGAAAAAAGCTGACAATCGCTACAAAATTTACCAAATTCACCCGAGATTATTATCATAAGAGGGGGATTCCGGTGGAAATTGTAAAACTCAACGGTTCAGTTGAGCTTGCTCCGGTTCTCGGCCTTACCAGATACATCGTGGATCTTGTAGAAACCGGAAGTACCTTAAAAGCCAACAATCTTGAAGTTTTTGAAAAACTTGAGGACATTAAAGTCCATTTGATAGTCAACCCCTCCTACTACAAATTGAATTACAAGGCTATCAATGCCTTCGTAGAGAGGATAAAGTAATGAACAGGAGATCAGCATCAGTAAAACGGGAGACAAAAGAGACACAGATAGATCTTACACTGGAAATGGAGAGTAGAAATATTTCTGTCTCTACAGGGCTCCCCTTTTTTGACCATATGCTGAGTGCCATGGCATTTCATGGTACGTTTGGGTTAACAGTAAAAGCGAAAGGAGATCTGGAGGTAGATCCGCATCATCTTGTTGAGGATACCGGGCTTGTTCTGGGACAGGCTTTAAAGGAAATAATCAACACGTACGGTCCGGTCACCAGATTCGGACACAGTATAATTCCCATGGACGAAGCTCTTTCAGAAGCAACGGTCGATGCTTCCGGCAGGTCATTCTTGGTATTCAATGCAAAGTTCCCGCAGGAATACTCAGGAAATTTTCATATGCCGCTTTTAAATGAGTTTTTTACTGCACTTGCTCATGCAGGGGGCTTAACCCTTCATCTTGAGTGCAGGTATGGCAGTAACAGCCACCACATGGCTGAAGCCCTCTTTAAGGCATTGGGAAAAGCTATTGAAGCTTCATTTACCCCCCACAATAAGGGTGAGATCCTTTCAACCAAAGGAATTCTCTAATTCCTCCAGTTTTTACTTGCTATTAGTATCAGATTTTAGTAGTATTGGAGTTTAACGGTGCAGATGCCTGGAAAAAGCAAACCTGCAGGTTTTTTAAAAACCGGCAGCGAAAAGAAACAAGTACTCTCTTCTTCTCAGCGGTCTGCTCTAATTAGGAGAGGGAATGAATTTTTTAACCGCGGTGAATATGAAACTGCTAAAAAAATTTTTGTCACAACATCCTACAGTGACGGGCTTATCCGCATGGGAGATTATTACAAAAAAAAGGGTAATACCATAGAGGCACTGAAGATGTACAGGATGGCGCCGGCAAAAGAGAAGTTTGACCAAATCCTGGAGCAAACAGCAGCAATCTTAAGCCGATGGCTTGAAGAGGAATAGAGCATAATGAGCGAAGAAGAAATGGAAATACCACAGGATACAGAAAAGGAAGCTGCCGGCCCTGAGCAGTTATTAAGTGAAAAAGTGGCACAGCTTTCCAAAGAGGGATACCACCTTCTAAAAGAGGAACAGCTCCAGGAAGCTGAAGAGTGCTTTTTCAAGATTCTGGAGATTGAGGATGACAACAACTATGCTCTTGTAGGACTAGGAGATACCGCCAGAAAAGAAGGGAAACTGAACAAAGCGATTAAGTACTACCAAAGATGTCTTGAACTGTACAAATCCAACAACTATGCACTTTTTGGTCTTGCGGACTGCTACAAGGCAATGAATCAGTACAACAAAGCAATTAAAATCTGGGAGGAGTATCTTCTCCAGGATGAAAACAATATAACAGTCCTGACCAGAGTTGCGGATGCTTACAGGAAAGTCCGGAGCTTTAAAAAATCGAAAGACATTTACCTGAAGGTTCTGGAGCTGGAGGAAAACAACGCCTATGCACTGATTGGGCTGGGACATCTCCATTACGACTTTAAGGAGTTCAGGGAAGCACTTTTTTACTGGGAAAAGATAGTGGAGCTGAACAGGGATCATGTAGATATTCGTGTTTTAACCTCTATTGGAAACTGCCACCGGAAACTCAAAACCTACGAAGAGGGACTTAAGTTCTTCCACATGGCTCTGGAACTGGACCCTGATAATTTTTATGCACTCTTCGGGCTGGCAGACTGCTACCGCGGATTAAACAAAAATGAAGATTCCCTGGAGTGCTGGCACAGGATTTTGAAGAATGATCCCGATAACAAGGTTATACTTACCCGGGCAGGAGACGCTTACCGTGAGATTGGTGATCTCGATAATGCAGAAATGTATTATACAAAGGCTTTGAATATTGAGTTTGATTCTTTTGCAGTTATTGGGCTTGCACTTCTCAACAAAGCAAGGGGAAACTACCATGAGGCCATCGACAGCCTTTCTTCCCTTATCCTTAACGATCCGAGGAATCACCGTTTGTACTCAGAAATGGCGGAATGTTATCTCGCACTCGGTGAGAAAAACAAAGCTGTAGATATCCTCAACGAATTTCAGAAAAAGGGAATGCACAGCATGTATGTTACCCGTCTTCTGGAAAAGATAAAGTCCGGCAGATCGTAATGATACCGCAGCTTACAGGGCTATTGCCAGACGAAATATATTCAGCACTGGATCTTAAACAGTCCTTCAGGGGAAAGCAGATCTTTAAATGGATCCATAGCGGAGTCGAAACCTTTACCGAGATGACTAACCTATCCGCAACCTTGAGAGATGATCTTTCCTCCCGCTGTGTTCTATTCTCTTCCACGATAGCAACAGAGGTTGCAGGCAGAGACGGGACAGTCAAGATAACAATCAAACTGGAGGATGGCCTGTTTGTAGAAGCAGTGCTTCTCGAGGATGAAACAGGGAGGAAGACTGCCTGTCTTTCCAGTCAGGCAGGCTGTGCCATGGGATGCAAGTTCTGCCGCACCGGAACAATGGGCCTTTTGAGAAATCTTTCTACGGGGGAAATAGTAGAACAGTTTCTCCTGCTCCAGAACAAGTATGGAAGAATATCCAATATTGTATTTATGGGGATGGGAGAACCCTTCGAAAACCTTGAGAGTGTCCGCAAAGCCATTGAGATATTTCATCATCAGGATGGGCAGAATATAGGTCTCAGAAAAATAACGATTTCCACCTGCGGTATCATTTCAGGAATTGATTCCCTGACTGAGGAAGGACCTGCAGTCAGACTTGCAGTCTCCCTGGTAAGCGGAGACCAGGATACAAGAAGTTCCCTTATGCCGATTACAATAAGCAATCCGCTGCCGGAGTTAAAGAAATCACTGAAACGATATCAGTTGGGCACAGGAAAAAGATTTACCCTCGAGTATGTCCTTTTGGGAGGAATTAACGATACTCTGAAGGATGCAGAGAAGGTGCGTCATTTTATTGGAAATATGAAAGCTGCTGTTAATGTGATTCCGTGGAATCCTGTAGAGACACTGCCCTATAAAGAACCGGAAGAAGAAAAGGTAAACCTCTTTATAGACAGACTTGAGGAACTCGGAGTTACCGTAACCAGACGCTACAGAAGAGGCAGGGGAGTTAACGGAGCATGCGGTCAGCTAGCTGTGTTCGAGAACAGCTCTGATTCTTCTCACTCCGGCTGAGGAAGACTGCTCCTTCTTAATCCTGAAGTGCCCCATTATTCCGGTTCTCTCTACGTGAGGACCGCCGCAAACCTCTTTTGAGAAATCACCAATGGAATAGACCTTTACCTTTTCATCGTATTTATTACCGAAAAATGCAAGGGCCCCGGCGTTTTTAGCCTCTTCCAGACCCATTACCTCCATGGTAACGGGAAGATCTGCCTTGATCTGTTCATTCACAAGATCCTCAACTTCCTTGATCTGTTCAGGAGTCATCTTTTCAGGATGAGTAAAGTCAAACCTCAGTCTGTCTACTGTTATATTACTCCCTTTCTGTTGAACATGATCTCCAAGAACAGTCCGCAAAGCCTTATGAAGGAGGTGGGTAGCTGTATGGAGAGCAGTGGTTGCTTCAGAGTGATCTGCAAGCCCCCCTTTGAAAGTTTTTTCCGCTCCCTGTTTGGACAGCTCCTGATGTTTGGTAAAAGCTTTTTCAAAACCCGCTTTATCCATACCGAGACCATTCTCCGCTGCAAGCTCTTCGGTAAGTTCATAGGGGAATCCATAGGTATCATAAAGTTTAAAGGCTATCCTTCCGGGAATTACCGGATTCTTGCTCTTGAGTAAATTTGGAAGCATTTTTGAGAACTCTTTCTCCCCCTTTTTAAGAGTCTGGGAGAATCGCTCCTCTTCCATATCCAGCTCTGAAAGGATAAACTCACGATTCTTCCGGAGCTCCGGATACACTTCCTTGTATTGTGCAATCACAATTTCCGCAAGGTGTTTAAGGAAAAAACCCTCAATACCCAGTTTCATGCCATGCCTTACAGCTCTTCTTATGAGTCTTCTCAAGATATACCCCTGCCCCAGATTTGAAGGCTTCAACCCACGTTCATCACCGAGGATAAACACAGAGGTCCTGACATGATCGGTGATAATCCTGATTGACGTATCCAGGTTATTATCAGCACCATAGCGGCTTCCGGATATCTTCTCGATTCCTTTTATCAGTTCAGCAAAGTACTCAGTATCATACACTGAACTTTTTCCCTGGAGCATGGCAGCAGTTCTTTCGATTCCCATACCGGTATCCACATTCTTCCGCTTCAGGGGGAGGTAACTTCCGTCCTCTTTCTTTTCATACTCCATGAATACATCATTCCAGATCTCAAAGTATTTTCCGCAGGAACAACCAGGACGGCAGTCAGGGCCGCAGGGCTCCTTCCCCGTGTCGATAAACATTTCGGTATCGGGACCGCAGGGTCCCGTTTTCCCGGCAGGCCCCCACCAGTTATCCTCCCGGGGAAGAAAGTATATTCTATCATCAGGAATCCCCAGTGAACGCCAGATCTCTGCAGACTCATTATCGGCAGGAACTGAATCATCTCCCCTGAAAACCGTAACCGATAGTTGGTCCGGAGAAAACCCAAGCCATTCTCTGGAGGTCAGGAACTCATAGCTCATAGTAATGGCTTCCTCCTTGAAATAATCTCCAAGGGACCAGTTGCCAAGCATTTCGAAAAAAGTAAGATGGCTGGAATCGCCAACTGCATCAATATCTCCGGTACGGATACACTTCTGAAAGTTAACCAGTCTGTTTCCGGCAGGATGCTCCTCTCCAAGCAGATACGGAACCAGCGGATGCATTCCGGCTGTGGTAAAGAGGACTGTCGGATCATTTTCAGGAATCAGGGACTTACCGCTGATCTGTTTGTGATTCTTTCCAGTAAAGAATTCTATATATTTGTTTCTCAGCTCATCTATTTTCATGAGCGCATTATACTTTGACCTGTTGCTAATTTCAAGTGGATAGAAGACGGAGACCTTATTCCCTATCTGAACCTCATTCTCAAAACAGCCTGGGCCATTGGGATAAAAATCGGCGCATCTCTCACCGATAAAGAACAGATATGGCCTGTAATTACTAAAAGGGAGGATATGGCTGAGGTTGAAAGATTCAGAGGAATCGACTCCGGAAATGACAGGAACAGGGCATTCTTTTCCCTTGCCCTGAACAAACCTTCCAGACACATGGAACCCTTTATCGTGGAGTTGTCACACTCCCATGCAGGTATAGGGAAACCTAAAAATCTTCCAGATCGGGATGTACACCATTGGAGAATTCGGGAAAGAAATAAACGTACATCCCGGTTTTTTTCACCCTGATCTCCGCATACCCCTTTTGAACCAGCTTTTCCAGAGCATTTTTGGCATCATCCAGACCAACTCCTCCCTCCAGAGCTACCGCTGACGGGGTTACAACACCGTTGTTCTTCTTTGCAGTTTTAAGAATAACCGACTCTATCGATTCTTTTTTCTCCCGAAAACCGGAATAGTCAGGCACTTCATTATCCCAGACAGCATTACGGTAACCAATCCGCAAATTTGCCTCCCTGACCTGCAGGGAAAGGGTAAGCAGATCATAAAGAGATCCGATACCGGACAAACCGCCGGTAAACATAAAGAGCAAACCTGTTCCGAACTTTCCAAGATAAAACCGGTGAAATCCAAGAGCTCCGAACCCCGATACCAGCCAAAGCAGGTATGCGATTCCTGTTGAATACAAAATAATTACTCCCCTTTTAAATATACTCATCTTTTCTGCCGGTGAACAGGATAGAGCCTCTCAACTCCAGTTCCCGCAGATAATCCAGAAAATCTTTCATGCTTTTGTCCACTTCGGAACGCAGCATGGGACCAAGAGCATCCTCTTCCATGGTAATGAACTCGACTCTTCTTGAGGAAAGATTTCCAAAGATCTTCTTTCTAAACCCTTCATTCTGACCTTTTAAAAGAACAGCAATCTCTTTATCACTGTAATCCCTGAGCACCTTCTGGAGATCTTTATCCCTGAGGTCAAGAACCGAGTCAACAGTAAAGAGTTTTTCTTTTACCTCTTTTGAAATATCTTCATTTACGTCAGCAAGTTCGGAGAGAATCCTTCCTTCATCGGAAAGATTCATATTCTTGAGAATAGCCGCAAGGACACTGCTGCCGTCTATCTCCTCAGTAACCACCTTCCCCTGGGTCCTTACCCTTTCAATGAGCGTTGTCTCAATTGCCCTTACAGCTTCGGGTGCTACCCTCTTCATTCCCGACATTCTCAGTACTATCTGTTTTTGGACATCCGGATGCAGGGCTTCAAGAATAACCGAAGCTTTAAGCGGATCCAGGTATGAAAATATTATGGCCAGCACCGCAGCGGATTCTTTTCTTAAAACCATGATAAGCTGCTCGTTCTCCAGATCCTCCAGAAATGCAAAGGGCTTTTCCCCTCCGAAGGGGAGTACCTTATTGAAAACTTCCAGCCCCTTTTCCTCTCCGAGAGCATAGCAGATCAGCTCTCTGGCCGCTTCAACGCCTCCGTTTGTTATTTGAGGTTTTTTCGGTTTCAGATAACCGAATTCCTCCAGAATCTTTACCGATTCATCTTTGGGAATCCTTTTTATGGTTGCAATTTCTCTGGTTATTGCCTTTATTTCTTCATCAGAGAAGTGTTTCAGAACTTCCGCAGCCTCTTTCTTCCCCAGCAGCAGCAGAAATTTCGCCGCTTTCCGGTAACCAATATCCTTCTTTTCAGTAACTTCAGCAGATTTCTTGATAAACCCCTGTTCCTGATCCTTCTCTATTTCCTTATCCTTTTCGGGAGAAAGCGAGGCAAACTTATACGCTTTTACCGCCCGTGCATGTCTCTCCATGGCTTCATATTACTCCATGAACCTTATCAGGGTCAATCTTCATACATCTTGACACCGATCATTCCTTCAAGCACAATAATGATCAATGCCGAAGGATAACCACTTTATAAGAAACACAGCTGCAATCTCTGCCGTGGAGTTGTTTTGGGGTATGGGACTCCCGGTAGTCATTGAATCCACTTTTCTTCAGCTCTTTTTAAAAAACCTTGGAGCAAACAGTTTTCTAATCGGGTTGATCCCTACTCTTTTTTTTATTGGCATTTCCTTTTTCTCCCTGTTCTCCGGCTTGCTTACCGGACATTTAAGAAGGAAAAAGAAAGCAGTACTGACTCTGCATCTTATAGCCTCCCTGCCGATGCTTGTTTTCGGTATATTCCTCAATATTTTTGGATTCGTCAATGACACTATGAAGTTCTTCTTCATCCTTTACACCCTGTTCTCCATCAGTATAGGGTTGCTTCTTCAGGCATGGCAGAATTACATATCGGGAATCTATTCGGATAAAAGATCCTTTCGGGACATTCATTTATGTGGATTGCCCAAAGTTTAGGGAAATT
>QNBL01000005.1 GCA_003641695.1 Spirochaetota bacterium | reverse complement strand
GTGCAAATCATGGTGCCATAAGCTATGGTCATATCGGAGCAGATCTTATAACGTTGGCTTCAATCCTGAGAATCCCGGTCTGCATGCACAACGTGGAAGAAGACAGGATCTTCCGGCCGTCTGTCTGGAATGCATTCGGCATGGATAAGGAAGGCTCCGACTACAGAGCCTGTACCACATTCGGCCCGCTGTATGGTGTCAAGTAGAGTCTTGAAAATACAGAATTGAAAAGCCGCCCCGTAACCGGGGCGGCCTTTTCTAAACAAATAGTCACTGCTACACCAGCACAATGTCCAGGCTTTTCTCCTTGATCTGTCTCACAACGTCTGGTATAAGCTCCTTATCGGTTATAAGAATATCCGCTCTTTCCAGCGGGAATATTTTGACGAATCCGTTTTTACCGTACTTGGATGAATCTGCAACAACAACAATCTTTTCAGCTTGATCACTCATCTTCCGGAATATTTCAGCACCGTCTGCCTGCTGTGATGTCAGACCTGTTTCTACACTATAGCCCCCTGTCCCTAAAAATGCATACTTCACATGATAGTTTTCAAGGTCCTTGAGAGCGACAGGTCCAACGACAGCTTCAGAAGATGCCCGGAATTCCCCTCCTACCAAGGTCAGGTGCAGTGACGGATTTATTCTGGCATAGGTAAATATCAGGGTGGAGTTGGTCACAATCCGGATATCCCGTTTCCCCAAAAGAAATTTAGGGATAAGGGAGGACGTCGTACCGTCGTTTATCATAACCGTATCCCCGTCGGTAATCATGGAAGCAGCTTTCTTTGCAATTTTTATCTTTTCCTCCATCATTGTCCGCTGGGATTCCAGAATTTCAGGGTGGAATGAGGGGAACGCTCCCCCCCTCATTCTTACAATAAGTCCCTTTTCCTCCAGGGAGCTGAAATCACTCCTTACCGTAACTCTGGAAACATCAAGCCTCTTGCTGATCTCATTCACCGTAAGGTTCGATTCATCTGTCAGCAGATCGAGAATTTTTCTTTCCCGCTCACTCAAACTCGTATTCATAGGCAGATTTTACTACATTTTTTTCTATAAGTACAGAGAAAAATACTTGATAAGATAAGTATTGTGCAATAAGATGTAAAGGAAAACGTAATAAAATGTAAAGCATAAAGAAAAAGAGGATGGATTTATGGCCGAGCATATTCAGATGCCGAAATTGGGAAACTCTGTTGAATCATGCATCATTGTAGAATGGATGGTAAAACCGGGAGATACGGTAAAAGCAGGAGATGTCCTGTGTGTTGCCGAAACTGACAAGGCTGCAGTGGATGTCGAAGCAAAGCAGGAAGGTGTGGTTCTTGCACTTCTTGCAGAAGAGGGTGACGAAGTACCCGTATACGCTCCAATAGCCGTACTCGGGGAAGAAGGAGAGAGCTTTGATCCCGGAAGTGCGGCAGCCTTTGGCGGGAAAACGGAGGCTGCTTTTGAAGCAGCGGAAAAAGATGAAGTTGCTTCTGTTACAAAATCAGCTGTTCCCGATATGGCAGCTGAGCCCATAGAGATGAGAGCTCCTGAAGGGGAGGTTCACGGCGTATCACCACGGGCAAAGAATCTCGCTTCAAAAAAATATGTGGATCCTTTATCCCTGTCAGGAACAGGTCCCGGAGGAAGGGTTATCGAACGTGATGTTGCAAAAGCGGCAGCGTTGCGGGTACCAATTTCTCCTGCAGCAGCTGATATGGCTGCAAAAAAAGGTATGTCCATACCCGATTCAGGAAGCGGCATAGGCGGACGGGTTCTTGCTTCGGATTTGACAGAGCAGGGACAGCCTTCCGGGGATATCCCCGCAGCAGCATTAACACCAGGGGAAATAACGGAGATACCGGTAAAGGGAATGCGAAGGATTATAGCAGACACCATGCTCACGTCTCTTGCCACAACCGCACAGTTTACTGCTCATTCTTCAGCGGATGCAACCAAACTTCTGGAACTCAGGAAGCGGTTTAAGGAAAGCGGATCATCCATGGGGCTTGAAGGAGTTACCCTGAACGATCTGGCAATATTTGCAGTTGTAAAAACCATTAAAAGCTTTCCGAATATGAATGCACATTTTAGCGGAGGTACCGTAAAGCAGTTTCCCTTTGTTCACATGGGAATTGCGGTGGATACGGACAGAGGGCTTATGGTTCCCGTTTTAAGAAACGCAGACCGTCTCAGTCTTAAGGGGATTTCAGATGAGGCCAAAAAAATATACGCATCGATAAACAGCAACTCAATTTCTCCTGATGATCTTTCGGGAAGCACCTTTACCGTCACCAATCTCGGATCCCTCGGGGTACAGCGGTTCACTCCCGTTCTGAATATTCCCGAAGTTGCCATACTCGGAATCTGTTCCATAGAGCAGAAGCCGGTTCTGATTAACGGGGATATTGTTCACCGGCCGCATATTGGATTTTCGTTAACGGTAAATCATCAGATAATTGACGGTGCTCCTGCAGCACGGTTTTTGAAGGTCCTGGGTGAAAATATAAAAAATATTGATCTTCTTTTATCCGTGTAGGGGGCGGTATGTACGATATTGTAATACTTGGCGGCGGTCCGGGAGGGTATGTTGCTGCGGAACGGGCCGGACGTATGGGGAAAAAGGTTCTTCTTGTAGAGAAAGAAAGGCTTGGAGGGGTATGCCTCAATCACGGGTGCGTACCGACCAAGAGTCTTTTGAATTCTGCCAAGCTGTACTTACATGCGCTTAATTCCGAAAACTACGGAGTTACGGTACAGGGAGCGGAGTTTAGTCTTGAAAAAGCAATGAAGTGGAAACAGAATGTGGTGAACACCATGGTCGGAGGAATAGAATTCCTCATGAAGGAAAATGGTGTTGATGTCGTAATGGGAGAAGGAACGGTACATGCAGATGGATCTGTTTCGGTAGGCAATGAAACCTACAAGGGTAACTCCCTGATAATAGCTTCCGGATCATCTCCCTTTTTGCCCCCTGTTCCCGGAATCGAGAGCAGCACGGTAATAACAAGCAGGGATCTTCTGCAGATGGAAAAACTTCCCGGATCTTTAACGGTAATCGGGGGAGGGGTAATCGGAATGGAGTTTGCCTCTCTGTTTTCATCGGTAGGCGTTACGGTAACGGTAATCGAGATGCTGGAAGAGGTCCTGCCCATGATGGATAAAAGAATGGCCAAAATGGTACGTGCCAGTATGGAAGAGGTGGATTTCCGCTTGAGTTCACGGGTAACACGCATTAAGAATGACCGGGTTTTCTTTGAACAAAACGGGAAAGAACAATCAGTACAGTCCGACTATATCCTGGTTGCTGTTGGACGCAAGGCAAACGTAGAAAGTTTTAAAAATGCCGGTATTGCCATGGGCCGGGGATTTGTTATGGTCGATGAGCGGATGCGGACCAACCTGCCGAACATCTATGCCATCGGCGATGTAACAGGTAAATCGATGCTGGCCCACTCAGCTTCCCGGATGGGTGAAGTTGCCGTTAATACAATTGCCGGTAAAAAAGACCGGATGAGATATAACGCCATACCCTGGGCGCTTTACACCACTTTGGAAGCAGCCGGCTGCGGACTGACCGAAGATGCGGCAAAAAAAGAGGGACGGAGCATACATGTTGGGAAATACCAGATGAAGAACAACAGCAGGTTTTATGCAGAACACGGTAAGGCAGCAGGACTCTGCAAGATTGTTGCCGATGCAGATACCGGGGTTATTCTCGGAATTCATTTTGTCGGGGGGGTAAGTTCCGAGCTTATTGGAGGAGCTGCGGTTATAATAGAATCTGAGCTGAGGATCCAGGAAATAAAAGAAGTAATATACCCGCATCCGAGTCTTTCGGAAGTAATTCGTGATGCGGTATGGCAGATAAACCAAGGAGGAAACGATGCCTAAAAATATAGTAGTAAATCCAGTTGAAATTCGAAAGAAAGGAAAAATAAAGATAAAAGATATTCCTTTGAACTCCTATACCCCGGACATCACGAAAGAAGTTTCGGTTTACGGGGAAGCCGGACTTAAAAAGATGTACCATGACATGCTGGTAATCCGGGAGTTTGAGATGATGCTCAACTCCATAAAACAGGAGAATAACTACCGTGGAATTGAGTACAATCATCGGGGACCTGCACATCTTTCCGCCGGCCAGGAATCGGCAGCGGTTGGGCAGAGTTACCATCTCGATGTGGACGACTTTATCTTCGGTTCCCATAGAAGCCATGGAGAGATCCTTGCGAAGTGTTTTTCTGCAATAGACAAACTGAGTGGTACTGAATTGCAGTCAATAATGGAAACATTTGACGGTGGAAGCATACTCAAGGTAGTGGAGAAGAGCAGCAAAAAAAGCTCTGTCAAAGACTTGGCAGAGGACTTTGTGCTTTACGGGGCCCTGGCCGAGATATTTGCCCGGGCAACGGGATTCAACAAAGGGTTGGGAGGTTCAATGCATACCTTCTTTGCTCCATTCGGCAGTATGCCGAATAACGCAATTGTGGGGGGGAGCGCTGATATCAGTATGGGTTCAGCCCTTTATAAAAGGGTAAACAGGAAACCGGGTATCGTTATCGGGAATGTAGGTGACGCATCCCTCGGGTGCGGTCCGGTATGGGAAGCCCTTTCCTTCGGAGCTATGGACCAGTACAAAACACTGTGGGACAAGGATATAGGGGGTGCCCCTCCGTTTATGTTGAATATATTCAACAACTTCTACGGAATGGGCGGTCAGACCAGCGGCGAGACCATGGGTTACGGATATGCAGCACGAGTCGGTGCCGGGGTAAATGCAGAAAACATGCACTCAGAAAGAGTTGACGGTTTTAATCCCCTGGCAGTTGCCGATGCAGTCTCCAGGAAAAAGAAACTTCTCTTAGGGGGTGAGGGACCGGTATTTATGGAAACCATTACCTACAGACTTACCGGACATTCCCCTTCTGATGCATCATCATACCGGACTAAAGAGGAGCTGGATTCTTTTAAGGAACAGGACAGCCTCAAGGCTTACGGAACGTATCTTCTGGAAAACGGTGTCATTTCCGAGTCCGAAACAGGAGAAATGAAGGAAGCGATTGCCGAAAAAATGTCAAAAATCATGAAGCTGTCAATTGATGATGAACTATCGCCAAGGGTAAACGGAACATTTATCGAATCGGTAATGTTTTCCGGGGAAAGTAAAAGAGCTCTGGCCGGCGGAGAGCCGGAGGTTCTTATTCCGAAAGAGAAAAATCCCAGACTGAAACGGCTTGCAAAAAAGGAACGATATGCCTTTGACAAAAACGGGAAAAAATTCTCACCTGCAAAAACCTTCGCCATGAGAGATGCACTTTTTGAAGCAATGCTGGACGGATTTTATTCCGATCCCACCATGATTGCTTACGGCGAGGAGAACAGGGATTGGGGCGGAGCTTTCGGTGTATATGGAGGACTCACTGAGGCACTACCGTACCACAGACTTTTCAACTCTCCGATATCAGAAGCGGCTATTGTCGGCAGCGGTGTCGGATATGCCTTAAGCGGAGGCCGGGCGGTCGTTGAACTTATGTACTGTGACTTCCTTGGACGGGCAGGGGATGAAATATTCAACCAGATGCCTAAATGGCAATCCATGAGTGCAGGAGTACTAAAAATGCCTCTGGTTTTGAGGGTTTCGGTGGGTAACAAGTACGGCGCCCAGCACTCCCAGGACTGGACAGCCATTACCGCTCATATACCCGGTCTCAAGGTTATGTATCCCACAACACCCTATGATGCCAAGGGAATGCTGAATCTCGCATTGAGCGGAACAGATCCGGTTGTATTTTTCGAAAGTCAGAAACTCTACGGTATCGGGGAGATGTTCGAAAAAGAGGGAGTCCCCCGCAGCTACTATACCGTTCCGGAAGGAGAACCTGCTGTAAGAAGAACAGGTAACAATCTTACTATAATTACCATAGGGGCAACCCTGTATACGGCTCTTGAAGCGGCGGATGTGCTCAAGGAAACCTATGGAGTTGAATCTGAAGTAATAGATCTCCGTTTTATAAATCCGTTAAAGTACGAAAAACTGATAGAATCAGTTAAAAAAACCGGAAGAGTCCTTTTAGCATCTGATGCATCACAGCGGGGTTCCTTTCTCCATACGGTAGCATCAAACCTCGGCCGGCTTGCTTTTGATTATCTTGACGGACCTCCTGTTGTTGTCGGAGCACGAAACTGGATAACCCCTCCTGCAGAGATGGAAGATCTTTTCTTCCCGCAGAAGGAATGGCTGATCGATGCCGTGCATGAACAGATACTGCCTCTTCCAGGTCATACGGTGAGTACAATCCAGACAAACGGAGAGTTTCTCAGGAGGACCGGAGCAGGTGTCTAACACAATCGAAAAAGCGGAACAGGAATTAAACAGCCCGCTCCTTCAAAAGCGGAAGGATGCTTTACAGGTAATCGCAGAAGCTTATAAAAACGGGGTCATTGAATTCGGAAAGAATGAAGAGGTAAATAACCACGTTCATACCATGTTCTCCTTCAGTCCCTATTCACCCGCCGGAGCAGTCTACGGGGCGAAGAAAGCGGGGCTTCAGGCAGTGGGGCTCATGGATCATGATTCCATTGCAGGGGGGAACGAATTCCTCGAAGCTGCCTCACTTTTGGGGATCGGTTCCACAACGGGGTTTGAGATCAGGGTAAGCTTCAAGGATACCCCTTTCGGAGATCACCGGCTTAACAATCCCGATTCCACGGGGATAGCCTACATGGCGGTCCACGGAATCCCCCAAAAGAATTTTGCTAAAGCCCAGAAGTTCCTATCCCCGGTGCGGGAAGCAAGGAACAACCGTAACCGGGCGCAGGTGGATAAGCTCAATATCCTTATGAAAGAGTGGGGTTTGAGCAGGATTGACTTCGAAAAGGATGTCTATGGAATCTCGCAGGCTGCAGCCGGTGGTTCGATTACCGAACGGCATATTCTTTTTGCCGCTGCAGAAAAAATCACTGCGACATTCGGCAGGGGAAAAAAGGTTGCCGAATTTCTTAAATCTGCAGCAAAAGTGGAACTTTCAGATAAAGCTGAAAGGCATCTATCAGACCCGGACAACCCTCACTATCTGTACGATCTTCTCGGAACTCTCAAGATTAATGTTCTTCCCCGTTTTTTCATTCAGCCGAATGAAGAGGAGTGCCTTCCCGTTAAAGCAGTAGTAGATTTTGCCCTTCAGATAAAGGGTATCCCTACATACTCATATCTTGGCGATGTAGGGGAAAGCCCCACGGGGGACAAAAAAGCACAAAAGTTTGAGGATTCCTATATAGAACAGCTCTTTCCTGTTTTAAAGGAACTGGGGTTTAAGGCGGTTACCTACATGCCGCCGAGAAATACAAAAGAGCAGCTTTCCAGGGTTATCTCCCTCTGCGGTATGTACGGACTCATGCAGATAAGCGGTGTTGATATCAACTCCTCCCGTCAGAGTTTCAGCTGCCCCGAAGTGTTGCAGGATATGTTCAAACATCTGAACGATTCAACTTGGGCACTGATTGCCCACGAGAAACTGACCCAGTACAGGGATGACTATTCACTCCTTGACGGAAATAACAGATTTTCGCAGCTGCCCCTGGAAGAGAGGATAAAAAAGTATTCAGGATTCGGGAGGATACTTGATTTACATAAGCCTGTTCCCGGTAAGGAAATACTCATGGAGTTTACCAATGGATAAAAACAAAGAAACGGCCCTCGCTTTGCGGGGAATTCTAATAAAAAATGGAAAGACTGCCTTTGTCAGGTACAAAGGGAGTTTTACCGGCACCGAGCATGCCGTTTTCGAAAACCTGGAGCAGGCAGCCGGGAGTGAACTTTACGCTGAACTTTTACCGGAGATGCGGCGTAGCGGTTATGAGTTTACTGTGGGTGTTAAAGATGCCGGCTCCTTTAGTGTAACTGAATCCTACGATGACAGTGCAGAAAACGGGAGCCCTTCGGGGGTTGCCGTTGTAACCGGAGGTGCCCGGGGATTCGGAGCAGGGTTGGTGGAAGCACTTGCAGAAAAAGGATATTTTGTTTATGCAGCTGATATCAACCTGAAAGCTGCATTGGAGTTTGCCGAAAAGCAGAATTCCCGGGTAGGTTATACGGCAGTTGCAGGAATAGGGGTAAATGTTTCAGACGAAACTTCCGTTGAAAACATGATTGACACGGTAGTGGGGGAGTGCGGAGGGCTGGACCTTTTTGTAAGTAATGCCGGTGTTCTTAAAGCCGGAAGTGTTAAAGAGATGAGCCTGAAGGATTTCGGGTTTGTTACCGACGTGGATTACACCGGATTTTTTATCTGTACCAAGTTTGCTTCCAGAGCAATGGCAATAATGAATAAATACTGCTCCGGCAGCTATACCGATATTATTCAGATCAATTCCAAATCCGGTCTCCTTGGTTCAAAGAAGAATGGAGCCTATGCGGGAGCAAAGTTTGGAGGAATCGGACTGGTACAGAGTTTTGCTCTGGAGCTGGTGGAAGACAGGATCAAGGTAAACGCCATATGCCCCGGGAATTTTCTCGATGGGCCGTTATGGTCGGATCCGGAGAAGGGACTTTTTGTGCAGTACCTGAATGCAGGGAAGGTTCCCGGTGCAAAGAATATACAGGATGTACGAAAGTTCTACGAAGACAAGGTCCCTATGAGAAGGGGATGTACAATACAGGATGTGGTAAAGGCACTTTACTACATCATAGAACAGGATTATGAGACCGGACAGGCGCTGCCTGTAACCGGCGGGCAGTTAATGCTGCATTAGAACCAGGAGATTACGAATGAAAACAAAAGCGGTACGGCTTTACGGAAAGGAAGATCTTCGGTTGGAGGAGTTTGAACTTCCTCTTATCAAGAATGATGAAATCCTTGCAAAGATAGTTTCGGACAGTATCTGCATGTCATCATACAAAGCACAGAAACAGGGCCCCGGTCATAAAAGGGTTCCCGATAATGTAGCGGAGAATCCGGTAATAATCGGACATGAGTTCAGCGGAGAGATTGTTGAGGTCGGCAGCCGCTGGAGTTCACAGTTCAAGGCGGGGGATAGATTTTCAATTCAGCCTGCGCTTAACTACAAAGGGGGACTTGAAGCACCGGGATACTCCTTCAATTATATCGGTGGTGATGCAACCTACATAGTTATCCCGTCGGTGGTAATGGAAATGGGGTGTCTTCTCCCCTTCAACGGTGATGCCCACTTCATAGGCTCACTTGCAGAACCCATATCATGTATTGTAGGAGCGCTCCATGCAAATTATCATGTAAAAGCAGGCACATACATCCACGACATGGGGATCGTGGAAGGCGGCTCCATGGCACTTCTGGCAGGTGCCGGTCCCATGGGACTTGGGATGATCGATTGTACCCTCCATCGGGACAGACGTCCGTCTCTCCTCGTAGTAACTGATATTGACGATGTGCGGCTTAAAAGAGCCGCTTCAATCTATACAGCAGAAGATGCCGAAAAGGAAGGAATCAAGCTGGTTTATGTAAATACCAAAGATATTGACTCTCCGGTTGAGCATCTGAAGTCGATCAATGGCGGAAAAGGATTTGATGACGTGTTTGTTATGGTCCCGGTAGCTCCGGTGGTGGAGCAGGGAGATGCACTTCTCGGCAGGGATGGCTGTCTGAACTTTTTTGCAGGTCCCAATTCCCCGGAGTTTACAGCAAAAATGAATTTTTACAACGTTCATTATGAGTCCCATCATCTGGTGGGAACCAGCGGGGGGAATACCGATGACATGAAAGAATCCCTGGAGATGATGTCAGCAGGAAGAATTAACCCGGTTGCGCTGATTACCCATATCGGCGGGCTGAACAGTGTTGTCGAGACGACCAAAAATCTTCCGAATATACCCGGCGGCAAGAAGCTTATCTACACCCACCTCAGGCTTGAGCTTACAGCACTCGACGATTTTGCTGAAAAAGGTAAAACCGAACCACTCTTTGCAAAGCTAGCCGGGATTATAGCAAAAACAAACAATCTCTGGTCCCCGGAGGCCGAAACGTATCTGCTCGAGCACGCTGAATATATCTAATGAAGAATGATAAAGGGGGAAGTCTCCCCCTCGCTCCGGAACGGCTTTCCCAAACCGCATTCCCGGCTCCGTCCCCTCCGCCGGGCGGTTCGGGCCGTTCCTGTGCTGCCCCCTCTGTGGGAAAGCTGACTATAACTTTTGTTTTAAAAAATGTGAAATCGATGTTACGGTTACATTCTTATGTATTGGGAAACTTCCTTCTATTGGAGCAATAACATATGCTTCTGTTATGGAGAGATCTTTAAGGGAGTTCCAGAATCCCTTTGATAATCCGGGTGCAGTTGATGCCTTTATTTCTATACCGATAATTTTATCCCCCATTGTAAGTACCATATCCAGTTCAGCCCCTGCTGCTGATTTTTTCAGAAGCAGAAAGCACACTTCTCGGGAATAATTCGGGAACAACAAACGGGGTTAATTCGAGATAGAGTATTCTGCCCGCTAAAGTTTCACTGCTCTGTTTTATTAAATCCCTTGATGCAGATCCCCGTAACAGCAGTTGCCCGTTGTTCCCGTTTTTATCCAGGATTGTGCGCAAGACAGGAAAAAGATCCGGTCTTAGCTGGACTTCATCAATAATAACCAAATGATCCACATGTCCTTCAAAAAATAACAGTGGATCTGATAGTTTCACCAAGTCTGTATAATTTTCCAGATCAAAATAAAGTGAACCTTTAAAAAGTTTTTGTACATACTTGGCCAATGTTGATTTTCCGCACTGCCGGGGGCCGAGTAATACTACAGCAGGTGAGCTTTTAAAACAGTCAATCAACTAGTCAATAAATCTGTTTTAATAATGCTTCGTCTAATTGCTTCTGTATGCAGCAGACTTTCTGCCCTTGTAAATTGCAAGTAGAAATTGCAATTTACAAGGATAGCTGTTGGCAGCTTTTCTGAGGAGAGGTACGGGGCAAGCCACTGCTATTTACCGTACATTACTATATCCTGGCTTTTGCGTATTATCGCTCTTCCCTGGTCGATAGAGGATATTGCCCCTGCAGAGAGCTCCTGCACAAGAATGTTGCCAAGTGCGGTTGCTTCGGCCGGACCGGCGGAAACTTCGATGCTGCATGCTTCAGCTGTAAGCCGGCACAGAAGCCTTTCCCGGCTGCCGCCGCCAACAATATAAAGCCTTTTGTAGCTCTCTCCGGTAATTTGTTCAAGTGTGAAAATTGTTTTACGGTACGTTTGTGCAAGACTCTCAAATATTCCGCGCACTATCTCTCCGGCAGAATCGGGAACAGGCATTCCATGGTCCCTGCAGTAGCTTTTTATTCTTTCCGGCATTGGGTCGGAATCTGATGAAGGATGAAAGAAGAGGGCATTATCGGGATCTATTCTCCAATTGACAGGTCCGAAGGAGTCTGCCATTTCAGAAAGTTCCTCCCATGAATACTGTTTTCCGTGTCGGTCCCACCACCGCTTTGACTCCTGAAGAATCCACAGCCCCATTATATTTTTCAAAAGGCGGATGCCGCCGGATACAGTGCCCTCATTGGTCATATCAGCATTGAAGGTGTCGTCGTTTATGATAGGTTTGTCAGATTCTATGCCCAGCAGCGACCATGTCCCGCTGCTCAAAAAGATATTTCTATCTCCCTTTGCAACGGGAACTGCTGCAACAGCTGATGCTGTATCGTGGCAGCCCACGGCAGTAACATTAATTCTTGTTTCCGGATCTATCCCCAGTTCCGTCAGGATATCATCTTTGATCTGTCCCAAAACGGTTCCTGAGGGGACAATATCGTGAAATATTCTACGGGGGAGTCCCAGTTTGTCAATCATATCCCACGACCAGGTTTTCTCGTTCGGGTTGTAGAGCTGAGTTGTGGTTGCATGGGAGTATTCGTTTGCCATTACCCCGGAAAGCCAGTAGTTTAAAAGATCGGGTATGGACAGGTAGTGAGCTGCTGCATCAAGCATTTCAGGGTTATTTTTTTTATCTGAGGCAAGCTGGTAGAGTGTATTGAACTGGGCAAACTGAATCCCTGTAGTGCTGTAGATATCCCTTTTGGGAATTATCCTGAAGACTTCTTCCATCATGCTGTCAGTACGGTGATCACGGTACATGAAAGGAAATCCCAGAAGACGGCTGCTTTTGTCCAGCAGAACGTAGTCTACTCCCCAGGTGTCTATCCCGATACTTTTTATCTTATCTCCGTAAAGCTTTACAGCCTCCTTAATCCCTTTCTTGATTTCAGCGAATATATAAAGGATATCCCAGAAGTAACTCCCGTCTACATATTCATTTCTGGTTACAAATCTGTTTACTGTTTGAAACGATTCAAGATCTCCCGCTATAACTCTTCCGTTGGACGCTCCCAGATCAACAGCAATATATTTCGACATCAAAGTCTCCTTTTAACAAAAACTTTCATATTACTTTACCAATACTTGCATTATACTTGCATTTATAATTTTTTACAAGCATTGAGCAATGTAACGCTGTAGTTGTTGTCTTTTGTCCCAGTATATGGTAGTTTGTTTTTATGGGACAGAGCATTGTTTCTGAAATATACAGGCTATTCCCTACCCGGGAGTCCTGCCTCAGGTTTATTGAGGAAATACGGTGGAGCCATAAACCCCGGTGTCCTCACTGCGGAGCGGACAGAGTAAGTGAGCTGCCCAGGGAATCAAGGTACCACTGCAATAGTTGTAATACTTCGTTCTCCGTTACCGTAAATACTCTGTTTCATAATACCAGAATTCCTCTGCAGAAGTGGTTTTTGGCAATTGATATTTTTTCCAGAACCGAGAGAAAGATCAGTGTCAGAAAACTGGCTGAGATACTGGATGTCAACAAGAATACTGCATGGGCAATGAGCACCAAGCTTAAAAAAGCATTTAATGAGTACAGTGTTCTTTTTTCTGAGCTTGCCGAATACGGGAATAAGTTCTTACATGAGAGAGTTGAGGTGTAATTTTTTTTCGCATAAATCTACCATAAAGTGGGACAAGGAATTTTGTACAAATGAAAAAGAAGGTAATTATTGGAATGGATGCAGGTTCTGTGATGGTATCCTTTGTTGAAGTTGATCTTGATGGAACTATCCTGCATTCTGAATACAGGGCACATGGGGGAAAGCCGGCGGAAACCCTTATTGATATCCTGTCTAAAACAGATCTCTCTGCTGTAGCCGGAGCTGCAGCAACCAATTCGACTATGGATGTTCTTGACGGGGTTAAAAAGTACGACAATCGATTATCCGTAATTGCAAGTGCCAAACATTATTTTCCGGATATGGAAGCAGTCCTGAATGTAGGAGGAGAGAAATTCTTTTTGACTTCATTTAATGAGGACGGGAGTTACAGAAGTTTAAAATCCAACACCTCATGTGCTGCAGCAACGGGAGGATTTCTTGACCAGCAGGCAACGCGGCTTAATCTTGCCGGCAGTGCGGAGTTAAGTAAAAAAGCACTTTCCAATACAGGGGATATACCCAAAATTGCTTCACGATGCTCGGTTTTTGCAAAAACTGATATCATTCATTCACAGCAGGAGGGATATTCCATGGAAGAGATCTGCGATGGTCTCTGTCTCGGCCTTGCGAATAATATTGCAGATACCCTTTTGGAGAGTGAAGCGGAGTATTCAAACATAGTTTTTTGCGGAGGAGTTGCAAAAAACCGGGCTGTTGTGGAACACCTGAATAAAAGATTAAAGAATGATCTTCTTGTACATCCCCATTCACATCTTTTCGGTGCACTGGGAGCGGCATTGCTTCTTCTTGAAGAGGGAATAAGCGAGATTTCCGGAAGTTATACTTCCGCCTCAGTTCATAAACCGGAGGAAAAGGAGAAGGAATATTACTACGAACCGCTGCGGCTTTCTTTATCCGAGTATCCCGATTTTAGCGGAATTGAGCACTACAACTTCGGGCCCTCCAACAAAATGGCAGAGGTGGAGGTTGACATCTATAAAACCATTGGCCCGGATACCAATCCCGGCAGTGTCTACATGGGGATAGATATTGGATCTACCTCAACAAAAGCGGTTGTCATAGACAGTGATTTCACCCCTCTTGCCGGACTGTATACGAAAACTTCCGGCAGACCAATTCCTGCGGTTCAGAGCATCTTTGAAGCTCTGTCGGAGGTGGAGCGTAACAAGGGCATAACCTTTAATTTCGCTGCCGTGGGAACCACCGGATCAGGAAGGAAATTCATTGGAAAACTTATCGGAGCGGATCTTATTCTCGATGAGATAAGTGCCCACGCCCGGGCTGCGGTCGACCTGAATCCTGAAGTTGATACGATAATAGAGATAGGAGGACAGGACTCGAAGTTTACTACCTTGAGAAACGGGGTTGTTACTTTCTCCCAAATGAATACTGTTTGTGCTGCGGGAACCGGCAGTTTTATTGAAGAACAGGCCTTGAAGCTGGGGGTATCTCTAGATGAGTATTCCTCTCTGGCAGAGGGAGCACGAGCTCCTCTTACCAGTGACCGGTGTACCGTGTACATGGAGCGGGATATAAACCATTTCCTTAACCGGAACTATGCGGTAAACGAGATCCTTGCAGCTGCTCTTTACTCAGTGCGGGAAAATTATCTGCAGAAAGTAGCGACTGAAGGAAGTATAGGTACCCACGTGGTTTTTCAGGGAGCAACTGCAAAAAACAGAGCTCTGGTTGCAGCTTTTGAACAGAAGATACAAAAGCCTGTTTTTGTTTCAAAATACTGCCATTTAACCGGAGCTCTGGGCGCTGCAATCACTGCTATTGAAGAGATAGAAGGAGAAACAACCTTCAAGGGGCTGGGGATCTACAGAGAAACAATCCCTGTACGCTCGGAAACCTGTAACCTCTGTTTGAATCACTGCCGTATCCGGGTTGCTTCGGTGCAGGGAGAGGAGGTTGCATACGGGTTTCTCTGCGGCAGAGACTACGCAACAAAAAAGTATGTAAAAAGGGAGAAAGTTCCTTCACTTCTGACAACAAGAAAAAAGGTACTTTCAAATCTGGAGATTCCGGAAAGGAACAGGGGGTATAATGAATCGAAACCAGTTGTGGGACTTCCTGCGGGGCTTCAGGTTTTCGAGGAACTGCCCCTGTGGAAGAGGTTCTTTTTTGAATGCGGAATAAAAACGGTAACAACGGAAAACATAAAATCTCCCATATCATACGGCAAGGAGTTGTCGGGGGCTGAATTCTGTGCTCCAATGACAGCATACTATGGGCATGTCCGGGCTGCTGCCGAAAAGTCGGATGTAGTCTTCCTTCCCCATTATCTGGAAAACAGAAGGGATCAAAAAAATCCCAAAAGACTGCGGAAATACTGTTACTATAGTCAGTTCAGTGCTGTTGTCACAAGTACCATGGAGATAGAAGGTAAAAAGATAAAAAGTATTCGGCCGCTGATAGATTACAAAAACAGTAGTCTCAAGATAAAGTATGAACTGCATAAAGCACTGAAAGAATACTTCCCGGAGATAGGCTTTTATACTGTTTCAAACGCCTATGACACAGCAGTAGAATACTACAGCAGAGTAAAGAGAGCTGTAAAAGGGCTTTTTACTCTGCCCCGGGAGGGGGAGCTCAAGGTATTGTTAACCGGAAGACCCTATACAGTATTGTCAAGTACCATGAACAAGGGGATTCCTGAATTCTTTGCGCAGCTTGGAGTGGAAACACTTTTCCAGGATTCCCTTCCGGATATAGATACTGAAAAGGACGTTGACAAGCTGCTTGACCTTTTCCATTGGACATATGCTTCGGTAATTCTTGAAGCGGCGGACTTTGCTGCCCATACCGAAGGGCTGTATCCTGTTTTTGTTACTTCCTTTAAGTGTTCTCCCGATTCCTTTGCCCTGGAGTATTTCAAGCGGATAATGGATAATAACGGAAAACCGTATCTTATCCTGCAGATTGATGAACATGACTCCAACGTAGGTTATGAAACCAGAATTGAAGCAGGAGTCCGTGCATTCCGGAATCATCTTAAATCCGCTTCAAAGCTTAATACCGGGATTGTAAAACTGCCTGTAGCTCCGGAGGTACATACTTCTTTAAAGGGGAAGACCTTGCTTCTTCCCAACTGGGACCCCCTGGTTATTCCGCTGGTGGCGGCTAATTTAAGAAACGTCGGGATAGATGCAAGGGTTCTTGAAGAGACCCCCAGAATGATAGCTTCGAGTATGAAGATGAATACCGGACAGTGTATTCCGGTAAACGTCATAGCTCATGAGTATGTGGAGTATATAAGGAATCATGATCTTGATCCGGCCGGGACAGCGTTATGGATGGTGAAATCGGGCTGGTCCTGTAACATCACCATGTATCCTGCATTCATTAAAAGTCTGATTGAGAAAGAAGGTATACCCGACGCCGGGATATATACCGGTGAACTGACCATGGTGGAGATCAGTCCGATTGTTTCGATCAAAACATACTTTGCCTACATGTTCGGTGGAAACCTGAAAAAGATTGGCTGCATGATCCGTCCCTACGAAATACATAAAGGGGAGACAGACCGGGTCATAGCGGAGGGAGCCGCAATTCTTGAAAAAGCGTTCCTCGGGGAATACGGCTTTCTTGAAGCGGTAAAGATGATCATAGCGAAGATAGATGCTATTCCCCACCGGAAAACATACCGCCCCAAAGTTGCTATTTTCGGTGACCTTTACATCAGGGATAACGAAGTAATAAACCAGAACCTTATCAAATACATTGAAGATGCCGGAGGAGAAGTCCTTCTGACACCGTACAACGAATATGCCAAGATCATCAGCGGTGCATTTTTTAAAAAATCGATAAAAAAGCTCAATTTATCGCAGGTTGTGATCTTCAAGACCCTTCTCGGATCCATGGAGCTTTTGGAGAGCAGGTATCAAGGTTATTTCAGTAAATATGTGGGGGAACCGGTACATTCAAGAAATCCGATGGTTGAGGAAGAACTTGCACGGTTTAATATAAGGATTGAACAGGAGGGGGAAAGCTACGAGAACATCCTTAAGATCTTCAAAATTCTCAAAAAACATCCGGATGTATCACTTTTTATCCAGACTAATCCTGCTTTCTGTTGTGCCTCCCTTATAACAGAAGCAATGGGTAAGGAGATAGAAGCACTTACCGGCGTTCCTATCCTTTCCATCACCTATGACGGCACCGAGTCCGATAAGAACGATGTAATAATTCCCTATCTGAAGTACGCTCAGCTGAATCAGAAGCAGGAGGATTCCACCGAATCGGACATGATCGTTGGAAGTAAAGGCCTCTAGAGCCCAAGAACAATCAAGGCTGCCTGAGGCAGCCTTGATATTCTTTTTTAGTGGGGTTACATTCCGAAACTAAAGCTGGCACTGTTCGTTCTTAAGGAGATAAAATTTCCCCTCAAGGCAGAGGTATTACCCAGATTGAATACATAAACGTAATTCGGATCAGTGGGATCATAGATCTTTACATCCCCGTTGAAACCGTTGATTACCATTTTGACAGGAACAATAACACTCATATTCTCTTCTGTCAGAAGATAAACGTACTGGTTAAGGTCAATATCGGCAACAAGTTCCATTTTGCTGTTTGATAAGCTTTTGTAAACTTGAGCACTCAGCCCTTTGGTAATACCTTTTGCATTCTCATCGTAGTTAAGCCATAGGAGGTATGATTTCCCGTTACCCCAGGCTTTACCTTTTGCGGGTTTGTCTACGAAAACATGAATACCAAAACCTGCATGAGCATCATCCTCAGCACCTTTTTCATACCTGACATTAAACTGATATGTTACGATACCTGACTGAGGGAAGGGGATATCCACCCTGGCCATGCCTGCTTTCAGATCATTCTGGACTAATCTGTCTCCGACTAAACTCCATTGTCCGTAAGCATAATGATAACCGGTGGTTGAAAGGCTCAGGCTGTACAGCGGTAAAATCATGATCACAGACAATAGGGCTACTAATAGAATTAATCTTTTCATACCGTCTCCTTGTCTCTATTATATTGTTCTATTATTCTACGCCCGTTTTAGTAATATCACAAGGAAAAAAATTATTAAACTATCATTCAATACCGTTCCTGGTGGTTTGCTTATACGATGACTAAAGCACATTGGAGATTTTAAAACAAACAGATCCAACGCAAAAACGATCAAAAAAAGTATTTGAATATACAAATAAAATTAAACTTGATCAAAAAGCCGGCTTGCTGTATAATGACGATCAGCAATTAACACAATATTACTATAGTAACAGCAATAAGGATGTGGTTTTTTGCAAAAAAATTGTTAAGGAGAAAAAAATGAAAAGAATTGTGATTCTTCTTCTCGCTGTAACCATGCTTGTTCCGGCATTGTTTGCCGCAGGTAAGGAAGAAGAAAAAGCTGTCAAGGTGGATGCAGATGCCCCTGTAACTATTGAGTTTTGGCATGCAATGTCAGGAACCCGGATTGAATTGATACAGGGTATTGTTGATGAGTTTATGAAAAAGAACCCCAACATTACCGTAAAGGTTCAGTATACAGGATCATATAATGATACGCTGAACAAGGTTAAGTCAGCTGTAAAAGCCGGTAATGCACCGCAGGTATTTCAGTCCTACGATGTAGGAACTCTCGGACTTATCTACAGTGGAATTATTACTCCGGTGGATGATGCTGCAAAAGAATTTAATCTTCCCATAAAGTGGGATGATTTTTTTACTCCGGTACAGAGTTACTATAAATATCAGGGCAAGCATTATTCAATGCCTTTTAATTCTTCAACCCCTCTTATTTATTACAACAAGACTTTGTTTAAAAAAGCAGGGCTGGATCCTGAAAATCCCCCAAAAACCTACGCTGATATCCGGAAGGCTGCTGTAGCTCTTAAGAAAGCCGGTATTAAAACTCCTGTTACCTGGAACCTTCATTCATGGTATTTTGAACAGATGATCTGTCTCCAGGATGCACCTTTTGTAAATAATGACAACGGCCGCGGCAAAGAACTTCCTACAAAAGCTCTCATTAACGGAGAAGCAGGGAAGAAGGTCCTTGACTGGTGGGTAGGAATGGAAAAAGACGGTCTTTTTCTTGATGTTGGCCCTGGCTGGTCAAATCACCGTGCAGCATTTGTTTCAGGTGAAGTGGCAATGGTTATGTCCTCGTCTTCCGATGTAAATCTGCTTACCAAAGGTCTAAAGGAAAAAGGATGGGAAATGGGAACAGGTTATATCCCCCGTCCAGAAGGAGCAAAAGGCGGAGTTGCAATCGGCGGCGGTTCTTTATGGATGACCAATACAGGAACACCTGAACAGCAGCTCGCTGCGATAAAGTTAATTGAATATATTTCCAGTGACGAGCCTCAGATTAAATGGCACAAGGGAACCGGGTACTTCCCTGTCCGCAAGACAGCTATGGATAAATTAAAAACTGCAGGATGGTTTGAAGAGAATCCAAATTATCTGACAGCTTTTAACCAGTTGCTTGACAGCCCGGAATCACTCAATACCGCCGGCGCACTCCTTGGAGTTTTCCCGGAAGCCCGGTCAATCATTCAGTCTGCTATCCAGGAATGTTACGCAGGAAAATCTGTTCAGCAGGCACTCGATGAGTCAGCTGCAAAGATTGATGCTGCAATGGCTGAATGGAATACTGTAATAAAGCAGTAACTTTATTTACAAAGGGGGTGTTCTTTTCTGAACACCCCCTATTTTTGATGAAAGGATGATTTATGAAGCAGTCAACTTTTAAAGCTGATGTATTGCCTTATGTTCTTCTGCTGCCTACTTTTATTATTTTAATTGTATTTTTATTCTATCCGGCAATTGAAACATTCCGGTTGAGTCTATTTACCGTTCACCCCTTTACCGGAGCAGAACGGTTTGCGGGTTTGTACAATTTTAAAAATATTTTCACCAATAGTGAGTATCTACACAGTTTTGGTATTTCTTTTCTTTTTACCTTGGCTGTAGTACTGCTGGGTCTTGCTTTCAGTATGATGATCGCACTCCTTTTGAACGAGCGGATAAAAGGTATGAAATATTACCGTTCATTTCTGATATGGCCCTATGCTCTTTCTCCGGCTATTGCCGGTGCGCTCTTTAACTTCTTGTTCAATCCCGCAAATGGAATTATCGGCTATTTTACCGGGCACAGAACATGGCTGACAGAAGGTTCTACGGCGTTTCTAATTATTATTTTAGCCGCAGTCTGGAAAAACCTTGGGTACAATATTGTATTCTATCTTACTGCCTTGAGGAATGTTCCCCGGGATGCTTTAGAAGCTGCATCGATAGACGGGGCAGGTCCGGTGCGCAGATTCTTTTCCATTACCTTTGCATTTCTTTCACCAACCACCTTTTTTCTGCTCGTTATGAATACGACATATGCATATTTCAGCAGTTTTGGACTTATTGACGTCCTTACCGAGGGCGGACCTGCACGGTCAACAAATATATTGATCTATCAGCTGTACCGGGATTTCTTTGTTAACTCCAAAACAGGATATGCAGCAGCAGAGAGTCTGGTTTTGTTCCTTCTTGTTGTCGGCATAACTGTTTTGCAGTTTCAAACTACAGAAAAAAAAGTTCATTATCAGTAGGAGCATCAGATGAAAAGAACAAAGATTCAAACACTTGCAATACACGCCCTTTTAGTTTTGGCTGTTTTTATTATCTGTCTGCCGGTAATTCTTTCCCTTTCCATCAGCACACAGTCGGAAACTCAGGCTCTTTCCTTTCCTCCGCGGCTTATTCCCAGCAGTCATTTGGTTTCGAACTACAAAACTGCCTGGAACACGGTTCATCTTGGGCGGATGATGTTCAATTCTGCATTTATCGCAATATCAGTTACCATAGGTAAGGTTATCATGAGTCTATTGGCAGCTTTTGCTTTTACTCATTTTGAATTCAAGGGGAAGAACCTGCTTTTTTTCCTTATCCTTATATCACTTCTTCTCCCCGTTCCAGTGCGGATTGTAGCACTTTTTAATGTTGTAGGAAAATTGGGATGGCTGAACCATTATGCAGGACTCATTGTCCCGTTCTGGGCATCTGCTACCGGTACATTCCTTTTTATTCAGCGGTTTAAAACAGTCCCTTCCGAACTTATTGATGCATCCAAGATGGACGGGTGCCGGCCGATGCAGTATTTCTTCAGGATACTGCTTCCTCTGACGAAGAGCACAATCGGTGCCCTGTCGGTTATCGAGTTTATCTATATTTGGAATCAATATTTGTGGCCGTTGATGGCTACTAATTCCGATAATATGAGAGTCGTGCAGATTGGGATAAAGATGCTCATGAATGCAGAATCCAGTAATAACTGGGGTGTTATTATGGCTGGTGTTGTACTAACCATGATTCCGCCGCTGGTAGTATTCTTTGTCATGCAGGACAGCTTCATGAAAGGTTTTGCATTGCAGAGTGAAAAATAACGAGAAAATCCGGGAGAATAATAATGGGAACAGGAAAAGGCTTTGGCAAGACAATACTCATCGGGGACCAGTTTGTACTCTGGGGAATCCCCGCAATTCTTTCAGCGATACCCTTTGAAACATATTGTACCGTAAAAAGATTATCATCCGGTTCCGGATGGATAGTGGAAGATAACAGAATTGAAGTCCCCGGTTACAAAAAAGCAAAAGAACAGGACAGTATCGCCTCTTTTAACCGGATGGTGAAAGTAATGGGGCTGGATCTTGAGAAAAATCCCATCAAGATCACGGTTTCCGGTGATCTGCTTGCGGGAAGCGGTGTCGGTGCCAGTGCAGCTATCTGTGTGGCATTCGCTCGAGCGTGTAATGAGGAATTTAATCTCGGTCTTGATATCCTGGACATTAACCATGTTGCATGGGAAGGTGAGTTCGGGTATCACGGGCTTCCGAGCGGTTTGGACAATACTGTTTCCACGTATGGCGGAGTTATCCAATACTGGATTAAGGACAATGTAAAACAGTTTAAACGGATTGAAATGAACGAACCGGTGGAAATTGTTCTGGGCAACAGCGGCGTTACAGCCAATACAGCTGCATTAAAAGGGTTCCTGGAAGAACAGGAAACGAGTAATCCTGCTCTATTCAACAAACGTCTTGATAGTATAAGGGATCAGGTAAAAGGCCTTGAAAAAGCCCTTTCTCAAGGCGACCTGAAGGAAACCGGGAGAATTATGAGTGCCAATCACGAGATTTTGATAGAAATGGGACTCTCTCATGAAAGATTGATTCATTTATGTAATCTGGCAAATTCTCTTGGTGCATACGGATCTAAAGTTACCGGGGGAGGAAGAGGCGGTTACATGCTGGCTCTTACTCCGGGCAAGGAACTGCAGGATAAAGTAGCTTCAGCTTTTGAAGCTGAAGGAGTTCCGACCATACGGACTACCATCGGCGGAAAACCGACTGATAATACTGCATTCCAGATTCTGAAATAATAATTACTTTGCCGGGATTGTTATACTGATTTTTGTCCCTCTTCCCGGTGTGCTTTCCACTTCCATATGGCCGTCATGAGCTTCTATTACATTTTTAACAATAACCATTCCAAGCCCTGTTCCTCCGCTTTTTGAAGAGGAGTAGAAGGGTTCAAATATGTGCTTCATGGTTTCTTTATCCATCCCTTCTCCGTTATCCTGAACAATAAAGGTAATAAACGAGTGATCTTCCGTAACAGAAATACTGAAGATTCCCTTTTTCCCCATTGCTTTCCGGGCATTTTCAGCGAGATTCATCAATACCCGGAAAAACCTTTCATAATCCAGAAGAACAGGGTTTTTGCAGGAGTTTTCAAACCTGAGATTGATATTTTTATTTGCAAACCGGCTTTCTATGGAGGTTTTAAGCCGGGAAAGAAAATCATCAATATTTACTATATTCATGTTCAGTCTGATATCGCCCCTGGAATAGTCGAGCAGTTCATTTGCCAGGTTATTGAGCCGTTCAACCTCGTTGTGTATGTTGGATATGTATTTTATTGTCCTCTCCGGAAGGGATTCATCCCCTTTCAGCATCTGGGCATAGGCCTTTATAATTGATATGGGATTTTTCAGGTCGTGAAGTATCATGGATGAAAATTTTCCCAGGTTGGAAAAACGTTCCTGCCTGATAAGTTCTTCCTGCGCTTCTCTCAGGTTTTTATTAGCAATTTCAAGTTTTTCGTTCTTTGCCTTAAGATCTTCCAGGAAGGTTTCATTGCTTTTCCGTACCATTGCAGAGAGTGAACGGATGATAGAAAAAGCAACAGTGGCTTTTTCAC
>QNBL01000004.1 GCA_003641695.1 Spirochaetota bacterium | reverse complement strand
TCTGTCTTGTTCACATGTTGGCCGCCGGCACCTGAAGCCCGGTACGTATCAATTCTTATGTCCTCGGGCCTTATCTCAAATTCTATCTCATCTTCTATGACCGGTGAACAGTAAACAGAAGCAAAAGAGGTATGTCTTCTCTTACTGGAATCAAAGGGCGATATTCTTACCAGCCGGTGAACTCCCGTTTCTCCCTGAAGATAGCCATAGGCATATTCCCCATTAATCTGAATGGTCACCGACTTTACTCCGCCTTCTGCTTCCAGGAGATCGAGAATTTTCACACTGAAGTCATTGGTTTCACACCAGCGGGTAAACATTCTAAGAAGCATATTTACCCAGTCACAGGCTTCAGTCCCCCCTGCTCCTGAATGGATGGTCATAAATGCGTTATTCTTGTCAAACTTGCCGTTAAGCATCTCCAGAAGCTTTAATTTTTCCAACCTGTTTTCGAGGTAGGCCAAAGAATCGGCAATATCATCCTCCATGGATTCATCCCCCTCATCCTTTGCCATACAAAAGATGTCATAGGCATCACCAAAGTCGTCAACAAGTTTTTTCCAGGGATCATAACTGGCGTGGAGCCTCTTTAATCGCGTCATGACCTTTTCAGCATCTTCTCTTTTGTCCCAGAATCCGGGTTCGTAGGTCCTTTTTTCCAGTTCCTTTATTTTTTTTTCCTGCCCAGCAGGGTCAAAGACGCCTCCATGTATCGTCCAGTTCCGTCTTCAGGGTTTCAAATTTGTTTTCAATGTCATTCTGCATAGATATCTCCTTTATTTATTAACAACAATTCTTTTCCAGTGTTTGTCTTTTAAAGCCGTTATTACAAGAGTGTCTTCAAGAGGATACTGATATATCCGGACAATATCGAACGCATCTGTCCTTCTATCTATATCCCTTTTTAATCTCGACAGTACATTCTCCTTCAACTTTACCGATTCATAATGATTTTTTATAACCTCGGAAAACCCATACTCCTTCAACAGCAAGTCAACGGCAAAGATATGGTCATCATTTGATAATTCAAGGGCAACTGCAACAAACATATCTCATTCTATTTATAAGTAATTACGTTGTCAAACCCTCTTTTCTCTATTGAATGATGTAATAATTACCGATAAAACTATTATATGAAACGTTCTCTAATTCTTTTAGTATTCAGTATATTTATTGTACAATTGATTTTTTCTGAAAGTACCGGTGTTTTTGCTCCATTCGTTTCAAGATTAAAGGCTGTTGCGGGGTTGAATACCATTAAGCTAACCTGGCTGGACTCAGAAGATGATATTAAAGAGTACTCCATATACCGGAGCAGCGAAATAATCAGCAATACAAATTTTTCCAGTGCAGAGAAGATCGGTACCGTTCCCGGAGGCAAGCAGATCTTTTTGGATATTCCAAAAGATACCAAATCTTACTATTACACTGTTCTTGCCGTTGATAATGCAGGGAATGAATACAAGTTATTCATTCCCTATAGAAATATCACGATGGAACCTGTAAGTATTACGAGTGTTTCATCTCCTGACGAACTTGCTGCGAAAATAAGCAATATCAAAGCAGTTGTTTTAGACAATAAAGTAAAACTGACTTTTAAATCTTCAAAGCCTGAAAGAGAGGTTGCTGTATACAGAAGTACATCACCTATTCAGGAGCTGGAGGATATATCAAATTCCACTCTCGCTGGTGTTTTCCCCTCTTCACAAGAGTTTTTTATTGACAAACCTGTTCCTGGGATATCCTATTATTATGCTATCTTCGACTCCGAATTAACAAAATCGGGTAAATTTTCCTTTGCACCCGGAGAAAACCTTACCCTGAACAGTATTGAAACCCCGCTTAGTCTTGACAGTATCTCTCCTTATACTGTCAGAACGGTTAGGACAGAACCGCTTCCCTATCTTGATTTTTTCCCCTCTATTGAGACAGGCATGACAATCACCAATGGTGATTTTGCATTGCCTCCTGTGGTGCCCATACAACCGGCTGTCTCCGGTGCGGTTGCCCGACTCCTTTCCGAATTGGAACCCGTTGCTCCCCCAATTCCAGATATTTACATTTTCCCATCTGATATGGATTCTGTTGAAAACAGTGAGACGTACCGGCTTGTACGAATCCTGAAAACCGATTTTCTCAATAAAAACTGGCCGGAAGCCTACAAACTGCTGGGGGATTATTTAAGTGTCCGTCATACCAGGGAGGTCGTACTGAGAACCCATTTCTATCTTGGTCAGGTTCTCTACTTTCAAGGTTCGTATTTGAAATCTTTCAATGAGTTTGTTCTTGCCGAAGGAGAATTCTATAACGAAACAAAACCCTGGCTGGACTCTTTATTTTACCATATTCAGAATAAGGATTTGTTTTAATTATTTTTTTTCAAGCTTGACAGTAACTGTATTCTCCCAAACTTCTGAACCTTGTAAATCAAGTTCCCATCGGAGTAGAAAAGAACTGTACTGATACAGTTCTTTTATGGCATCGTTTACCTTTGTGCTTGAATAAACAGGGAATTTCCATAAATCAAAACCGGAAGTGCTATTTATACTCAAAAGAACTTTGTTTTTAGTATCATGTATAGCGAGATCTTTGATCCCTTTTATACTCTTTTTTTCAGTTTTCTCAGTTATACTATTCGTCTCAGCTGAAAAAAAAGAAAAATTCAGTTCGCTTCCAAAAATAACCGATAACTCTTTTGATTCCTCTTGATTTTTTATTCGATACGTTACCTCAATATAATTTTTTTTAAAGTTATACTTTTTTTCTATACTTACCTTTCTATTCGAGACATACCCTTCCCGATAAAGGGTGAATTCCTTATGTTCCCTGTCCAATTCGAGAAGATCGTATAACCCGTTAAGAAAATCCCCTTTTTCACTATAGGTACCTGTTTCAAAATCCATTTTTCCGGTTTGTAAACTTAAAAAATGGTCGAGAAAGGCATCCCTGAAATAAGAATCTGTTTTATACTTCAGTTTTTCCTGGGTATGATAACTTTCCGGATACCTCTTAATGGTGTTTAGATAATTCCATGGTGTTACAAGATAATCAAGTTCAAAAATTCTTCCTCCCCGGCCATGCACATAAACGTTAATGTACTGTCCACGGTAAAGATATTCAGCAATACCGTCCATATCAAAATCAAGGGACTGCAGATTTGTTGAAAAGTTCCCCTTTTCCCTGATGTTTTTTTCGGAATTAATCAAAGACTGATACGCATGCTGCCGTATGTGGGCATCGTAAAAACCGACATACTTGCCATGCCAATAGGGAAAATGTGTCTGGCTTTTAAGGATCTCCTCTCCGGCACTTCTCTTTCGTGATTTATCGCTTTTCGTCTGAGATACAAGATTATGTGTAAACAGCATCTTGGAATAAAGGTAGGTGCTTTCATCATACTTGGTCAAAAACTGTCTGAAATATCCATTGGGACATTCAGCACTGTTCTTTTTATGATTATGCCGTCCTCTGCCATGAATCCATTCGTTCTGTTTTTCTGTACTTAAAGCCTGAAAATCAATTCTCTCCCCGGAAGATACCGGGAAATATACTTTTTTAAGAATACTCAGGGTTTTTATAAAATCACCGGCACGGGTAATTGTAAAACGACTGCGGTATTTATCTGAAAGAAGCTTAAAAAACGTACCCTGCCATTTACCGGTAATCGCTTTTTGGTCTGCACTTTTGCAGTTCAGCATTGATCCATCAAACATGAGCGATATATGTGTATTTGGTTTTTCCTGTTCAATCTCCAGCAGGATATTGATAAATTCTTCCGGACTGTGTTCTTCAGCAGTTTTCAGAAGCCTTGTATGAACAGGAAGGACGGTAATTGTTTTGCCCTGATCCTCAGTATTGCACGGTTCATAAATATCTCCGTTCTCCACACCTGCTCTTCTAAACTGGGTATCCTCAAGAAAAGTGTATTTCATTCCGGAACTGTGCAGACTTGAACAAATAAATGGCTCCCAAATAAATTCATTAAGCCAGAAACCTCTCGGCCTCTTGCCGAATTTTTTCCGTATGTAGGTTGTAAGAAGTTCTATCTGATTAATCCGGTCCTTTGCTGGAATAAGTGAAAGTACCGGAGAGTAGAATCCTCCACCAAGGAGCTCAATCTGCCTCCGTTTTATCATTTCGTTGATAAGAATGATAAATTCAGGGTGCTTCTGCTCGAACCATTCTAAAAGAGCCCCTGAGTAATGCAGCGAGGCTCTTATCTTTGGATACTCGTATAAAACCTTTAGAAAAGGCTTGTACGAGTTTTGATACTTTTTTTCTAACTGATCATCGGTACTTCCAGGCGGTTCGCTGTTGTATGTACCTATAATCAGTTTAACTTTCGTCATTAACCTTTACAGTTTCCTTTACTTCATCAATCTCTGCCTTTGCAGTTTTAGTTGATATAATACACTTTGCAGGACAGGATTCTACTGCAGCTGTTCTGTCCCCTTTCATGTCATATTCAATATGAGCTAAAAAGTCTTCAACTATAAATCCACCATCTCCTGACTTCTTCTCACATATTTTACACGCAATACATCCTACAGTACAGTATTTTCTTGTCTTTGCACCCTTATCTTTTGAATTACACGCAACAATATAATCAGCATCATAGGGAACCCACTTCATTACATTGGTGGGACAGACATCAATACATTTCCCGCAGCTTATACACCTGTCCTTGTCTACCCATATCCGGTTCTTTTCGTCCCGTCCAATTGCATCGACTGGGCACACAGCAATACAGCTGCCCCCCTGAAGACAGCCGTATTTACACTCTTTGTCTCCACCGTAAAGGATCATCATTGCGTTACAATCAGCAAGACCGTTGTAATCAAAAGCATACTTGGAGGTATCTCTTGTTCCGCGGCAATGGACCTGGGCAACCATCTTTGTGGCAGAAACCTCAACACTCTGACCCATTATTTTGGCAATCTTTTCAGCAACTTCCGCACCTCCGGGGCTGCAGAGGGTCAAAGAGGCACCTTCGTTCACAACTGCCTCGGCATAACCTGAACATCCCGGATACCCGCATGCTCCGCAGTTTGCGCCTGGAAGTATGGATTCAACTTCACCTATCCGTTCATCTTTCTTTACAGCAAGCAACTTTGCTGCCACTGCCAACCCGACACCCAGAAGGCCTCCCAGCAATGTGACGGATAAAAATGAAAATACTATTTTTAACAACATCAGTAATACTCCTTGATTGTCTAACCGATCAGGTTTGTCAGCAACGCTTTATCAAATGCCATAAAGGCAAGAGCCATAAGACCGCCTGTAATAAATGCAATAGGGATTCCTCTGAAAGGTTTTGGTATCCATTCAGAATCCAGTTTTGTCCTGATAGCCGACATTAAAAGAATAGCTAATAGGAAACCAAGTCCGGCTGCAAATCCAGCAACAAAACTTTCCAAAGCGTTGAATTTTGACTGTACACTTATAATGGCAATTCCAAGCACCGCACAGTTGGTAGTTATAAGAGGAAGATAAATACCAAGAGCTTTGTAAAGTGCAGGGGAAATATTCTGGATAACCAGTTCAACAAACTGAACCAGGGATGCTATGACCAGAATGAAGGTAATTGTCTGTAAAAACTCTATATTAAGCGGAACAAGTATAAAATTCTGTATCGCCCATGTTGCAAGCGAAGCAAGAGCCATGACAAAAGTTACGGCAAATCCCATTCCTACAGCCGACTCAATATTTTTGGAAACACCAATAAAAGGGCATAAACCTAAAAACTGTGTAAGGATAAAGTTATTTATAAAAACAAATGTTATGATTATTCCAATGTATGTCATTATCGAGCTCTCCTTTCTGAATACCAGTTAAAAAAGGCCTTCAGGAACCCTATAACAAGCAATGCCCCTGCTGCCAGTCCGAATACCCGTATAGGGTTATCAGCAAGTACAGGAATCCTGATTACTCCGGAAAAGCTCCCCACCGGGAAAAGTGTTATCGTTCCAGCCCCGAGGGACTCCCTGATAAAAGCTATCAACAGCAGTGCCAAAGTGAATCCCACCCCCATTCCGAGAGCATCCATGATTGAGCTCATAACGGTATTCTTGTTTGCAAAAGCTTCCGCTCTTCCTAAAATAATACAGTTTACTACGATCAGCGGTACAAATACTCCCAGGCTTTTATATAAAGCGGGAGCAAAAGCTTCCATGACCATCTGTACTATTGTTACAAATGAAGCAATAATAACAATGTATGACGGAATACGTACCTTTTCAGGAATAAAATTCTTTAACAACGATACAAAAATATTAGACCCCAGCAGTACAAAAATAACTCCCGCCCCCATTCCTATAGCATTGATTACCTTTGTTGACACTCCAAGAGCCGGACACAAACCAAGAACAATAATAAAAATGGGATTTTCCCTGAAAATACCCTTTGTAAATTCTTTCAGCATTACTCTACCCCCTCTTTCTTTGCAAAATCAGAAGCCGCTTCAAGAGCTTTCCCGATTCCCATAAAGGTGATGCTCGCACCGGTTATGGCATCCGCCTCTTCCTGTGAAAGCTGAGATTTTCTTACCGGTACGGGAGAAATTTCTCCGGTACCAATATATTTTTTCATATACTCAGGATTCTCGGCTTCCTTTCCAAGACCCGGAGTTTCTTGATCATTCATCATTACAACCGAAAGAATTTTGCCCTTCGTAGAAACACCGGCAATTATGTCTAAATCACCGCCGTATCCCATTCCAACAAGATCAAAAATATACCCTTTCTGTTTGCCGCTGTTGTCTCTAAGAGGATAGTAACCCTTTACTACAGGATTATCCGCAACTTTTTTGTATTTCCCCACTTCCATACCCACGGCAACCTGCTTAAGAGCATTCATGAGCTTCTGTTCCCGCATCTGGTTGATTTTAGGCTCGGTTACTGCATTAACCAGGCCCAGGGAGATCGCTGCAACGGCACAAATCAAGGCAAGTTTACTGCCTATCCTCAGTATATCATTCATTGTTCTTCCCCTTTTCTTCAATTATCCCGAATCTTTTGTCTTGCTGTACTTGTCAATCAGCGGAACACTGATATTCATAAGGATAATTGCCAGCGAGACACCTTCAGGAAAGGACCCGTAGAACCGGATTAGAAAAGTAAGAAACCCGACTCCAACTCCGAAAATAATCATTCCCTTTCTTGTCAGAGGAGAAGTTACCATGTCGGTAGCCATATAGAAGGCTCCGAGGATAATACCTCCGGAAAATATATTAAACAGAATATCTCCGGAAAAAAAGGAGAGTCCGTAGCGTCTCCCCCCAAATATCCACACCAAAAGTCCGAAGGAAGCAAGATATGAGACCGGTACTTCCCAGGTAATTATCTTTTTATAAAATAGATATATTGTTCCTAAAAGCAGTAGAAAGGCTGAAACCTCCCCGATACTTCCGGGAATGTTACCCATAAAAAGATCATAATACCCCCCTGAAAGATGAGTATGAAAGGTACTGTTTATCCATTCCATAACCTTTCCGTCAGTAACTGTCTGCGGATATCCCTGCTGGGTAAGAAACTGTGCCGGACCACTTACCGCCCCGTTGAAATCGAGTAGTCCTGTCTTGAGGAATCCCAGGGGGGTAGCTCCGGAAACAGTATCGGCAGCTTTGAGCATTCTCGGCATGGTCCATGTGGTCATTTGACTGGTCCATGAAAAGAATACGAACACTCTTCCCGCCAGCGCCGGATTCATAAAGTTTCCTCCCAAACCTCCGAACATCCACTTTACAACAACTATTGCAAATATGGAGGCAACAACCGGAACATACAAGGGAACTGCCGCAGGCATGTTGTATCCAATCAGAAGGCCTGTTAAAAAAGCACTTCCATCCATCAGAGTTCTTCGTTTAACCATATAGTTCATCAATGCTTCAGAAAGCACCGAAGCAGCTATTGATGCTACAAGAACAAACAATGCCCTTGAACCAAATATCCATATTCCCCATAATCCTGCAGGGAGAAGACAAATCGTAACAGTCCACATTATGGAGGCAGTACTGTCGGAATTATGTATCTGGGGAGAGCTTTCAACCAGAAGATTTAATTTTTCACTCATGCCTTAACCTTCTTCTTTCGTAACATTTTCTTACCGAGGCGCATTCCCTGAATCAAAGGGATTCTTGCAGGACAGATAAAACCGCAGCTACCGCACTCCTTACAGTCCATAAGCCCGATCTTTTCAGCCTCGTCATACTCACCGTGATCTATAAATTTGAAAAGCGTAGTGGGATTCAGACCCATGGGACATGCGTTTACACACCTTCCGCAGGAGATACATGAAGTCCTGGCTGCATTCTTGACCTCTTTTGAGGTAAGAGCAAGAATTCCGGAAGTTCCTTTTGTTACTGGAGTATCAAGATCATAGATGGTAAAACCCATCATGGGACCTCCAACCACAACCTTTTCAGGAACCTCACTGAAACCGCCGCATTCTTCGATCAGACTGCTTATGGGAGTTCCAATTCTTGCTTTCAAATTTTTGGGTTCTTTTATTCCCCCGCCGGTTACCGTTAATACCCGTTCTATTAAAGGTTTTTTAAGAACAACAGCTTCGTAGACAGCATGAACAGTTCCAACGTTGGAAACAACACAGCCAATCTCGATAGGAAGTGCTCCTGAAGGCACTTCTCTGCCGGTTACCGCCTTTAGAAGCTGCTTTTCATCACCCTGGGGATACTTGATCTTTAGAGGAACAACCTCCAGCGGAAAAGCAGCTTTTTCAGCTGCTTTCTCCATGGCCTCGATAGCATCCGGTTTGTTTATCTCAATACCGATTGCAATCCTCTCCGGTTCGACAATGGCAGCGATAATTCTGATTCCCTCGAGTATCATATCTGCTCTTTCAAGCATCAGGCGGTGATCCGCAGTAAGGTATGGTTCACACTCAACCCCGTTGATAACCAGGAATTCCACCTTCTTTCCCTTGGGAACCATAAACTTTACGTTTGCAGGAAAAGTGGCTCCTCCCAGTCCTACAATACCGCTTTCTGCAATGATTCCCAGAAGATCTTCTTTAGAGAACGATTTCCAGTCTTCAGCATCCTGCTCTTTACCGAGACGGTCAAACTCCCCTTCCAGCTCAATTACAACCGCTTTCGAGAGCATTCCATTCGGTAGGTAAATATCCTTAATCTCCTTAACCGTTCCCGGAACCGGAGAGTGAATATTACTTGAAATAAATCCGGAAGATTTACCAATGAGCATCCCTTCAGACACCTTATCTCCAACTGAAACAAGACACTCCGACGGAGCCCCGAGGTGCTGGGACATGGGCACCACAAAAGTTCCCGGAATTACAGCATTGATGATCTCTTTCCTGTCGGTAAGATATTTTCTTCCGGGCGGATGTACTCCGCCAATACTAAAAGTTTTTAATCCTTTCATACCACCTGACGTCTCCTCCTTATAAATAAACGTTTAACCTTATCCTCCGGGAATGTTACTATTCCGCTAACCCAGAACAGAAAAGGAAGTAACAAAAACAGATAATAGATATAATAAGTTCCAAAGCGTTCCCGAACCGTAGTCATACGGTGGAGACCGGCACTTTTAACACCCACCGGTGCTTCCTGCCTGACAAGCATGGCAACCAAACCGGTGGAGTTGTCGGCGTTAATTATACTTTGATACCAGTCATCTGTAAACATCTTTACCACAAGATTTTCTCTATATGCCAAACCATTTTTATTCATAAAAACCGGTACACTAACCTTCTCGCCTTTTTCGGGGAATTTATATGTCCGCCCGTACTGATAGCCATCAATAAACGCCATATGAGTAACATAATCACTCAGATCGGGGATATGTTTATCATTGTGGGAATGAGAAAGCCTTTTCAGACTTTCAAAGGATAGTGTCATATCTCCTGTTAACTGGTACGGAGCCGGTATGGCAACTTCTTCAAAGGAAACAGAAACATGAAAAAGAACCGGAACAACAAGAAGAAAAATAAAAAAAAGACCCGCCGCATACACCTCGTCAAGACGAAAACATTTCCTCCTTTCGAGGATCCTTACCGGGAAGAAAATTCGGTGTATTCTTACATTATGCTGATGATACAGGTGAAACATCAATAAAACTGTAGCTGATATCATCATTATGTATGAAACAAGCATAACCGTAAATCCACCGTTGCCGCTGAACAGGATAAACACCGAAATACAGACCACCAAGGTAAAAACAAGTGATGCAATACCGTTCCCGACCAATTCAGGATCAAAGTTTCTATAATTCAAATAGTACTTTATATTCCGGTAGATTTGATCTGAGAAAAGTATCCAGGAGAACTGGCAGCTCGCCGCTGCAATCAGGGTCTCCAGATTTCCGAAAACAAGGGGGAAAATCCAGGAAACAAGTGCTACAAAAAAAAAGACCTTTTTATTTCTTGCAAAAAGATAAAGGAATAAATTCAGTACCAATGCAAAAATAATAAAGAGAAGTCTCTGCAGCGGCTGGAAATCTACCATACTCCACCATAGAGTATCCTGTTTAAAGGCTTTTTTTAACTTCAAATAGGTTTTTACAGCTGATTCTTTCTCAGGAATATATACAATTTTTACTTTTCTTCCATCCGCATACCCATGAAAGTAAGCTGAGATCCCTTTTAAAAAGGGATCGAGGAGGGGATCCCCTTCTACATAGTAATTCCTTATGTCGCTTACCGGTTTATAAATACTTTTATCATAGGAGAAAAGCGGGATCTTCGCAGTTGATTCCGTAATAAAAGGTACTATACCACTGCTGTTAAGAGCCTTGGCTACAACCTCCAAATCAGCATCTTCTTCAAATAAAAGCTGATAATACCCCTTCCAAACAGGAGTATTCTGCCTTGAACTTGATACCAGATAAGAAACAAATCCGGCTGCTATGAAGACTAGCAACGATACTGACATTATTATGAATACAGACCTGTTTTTACGCAACACGTTACATCTCTTAAACAGCAATTTGGATTTCCCTCAGTTTCCCTTTACCGGCAGATTTTGTCAAGTGTTAATTATTAATCAGAAACGTCTATTCAATAAGGAAATATCAGAGTATATTAAAAATATGCTTCAAGTAATTCGGAATTTAACATGGCTGTTTAGAGGGGTAAAGGTTTATGCTCTGATCGGCAAAGCCGGTACCGGTAAAAGTTTCAGGGCCAAACTGGTGGCACAAAAGTATGGAATTGAACTTATAATTGATGACGGTCTTTTAATCAGGGATCAAAAGATCATTGCCGGTAAATCTGCAAAGAAGGAAAAGAACTATCTTGCCGCTGTAAAAACTGCTCTTTTTCACGATCCGGTCCATAGAAAAAGCGTTGTTACTCATTTGAGAAAAGAGAATTTTAAAAGAATTCTGATTATTGGAACATCTGAAAGAATGGTTAAAAAGATAGCTGGAACCCTGGAGCTTCCTTCTCCCTCCAAGATTCTTATGATAGAGGATCTTGCCACACAAGAGGAAATAGATACAGCCATACACTCCCGTTATGTTGAGGGCAAACATGTTATCCCGGTTCCGGTTGTTGAGATTCACAGAACCTACCCTCAGTTTGTGTATGATTCGGTTAAAGTCTTTCTGAAAACCAGATTTCACTTTAAAAAAGACAAGAAGTTTTTTGAGAAAGCAATTGTACGGCCTGAATTTGGAAAAAAAGGCAAGGTTTCCATATCTGAATCTGCCCTTACACAAATGGTTATCCACTGTATTGATGAGTACGATGATACAATCTCTGTTAAAAAGATAAACGTCATCAGCACACCCCAGGGATATAAGCTCAAGATTGTTATCCATATACCTTTTGGGATACAGATATCTGGTACGGTACACAACCTTCAAGACTATATAATTGAGAATATTGAACGGTATTCGGGGGTTGTTCTTTCCAGTGTAAGTGTTAAAATCGATCAGCTATCGTAATTTTTTATGCTTTTTATGGATACTTGCACCGAAGATAAATATGTAGCGCTATTTTGAGGAGTTTCGTATGAAGAAGATTAGTTTTGTCGTTTTAATTTCTATCTTTACCGGTTCTCTGCTTTTTGGTCAGTCACTGCAGATGGCGGACAGCACTTATTACAGGATCTACACAGATACTGATAAAAAGACGGCCGAAGATATTGTTTCGATTATGGATTCCTACCTTTTGCTATTCAATAAATATCTTCATTTTGATACCGCCAAACTGCCGGGCAAGCTGAAAATCAGACTCTACTCCACTAAGTCTGACTTTGATTCATACCTTAAGAATGCTGTCTCTAAAACTGCCGAGAGTTATGTGCTTCTACAGTATCGGGATCCATCAAAAAACGAACTTGTGGCATATATTACTTCGGATCTTGACAAAATGAGAAAAGATTTCATTCACTACGGATTTATCCAGTTCATGAAAGCTTATATCTATTACCCACCGCTATGGTTGATGAACGGTTTTGCTGTTTATTTTGAGAACAGCAGCTACAGCCTGGAAGAAGGAACTGTTACGTTTAAAGAAAACCTTGACTGGGTACCTACTTTGAAAAAAGCTGTCACTGATGGGACAACCATCCCCATAGACCGTCTTCTTTTGGCAGACATTCCTGATATTACAGATAAACTTAGTGTTTTCTACTCTCAGTCATGGGGTATGATTGACTTTCTCCTCTCCTCATCTTACATAGACTACAACAGAGTCCTCTGGGACAGCCTTTCTTCTTTAAACAAAACTGCGACTGCTGATGAAAACGAAGCGGCTGTTATATCCAGTGCCTTTACCTGGATAAACAAGGAAACCTTTGCAGCTGATTTCATTTCCTATGTAAAATCTGTGCATACCTTTTCCGACCTTATAGCCCTGGGAACCGATGCTTATTCAAAAAAGGAGTATAAGCAGGCGCAGCAGTACTTCGCAGAAGCTATCGAAAAGGACAGTTCCAGAGAGATCCCCTATTATTACCTCGGATTGATAAATTATGCATTGAGTGACTACACAACTGCTGAGGATTACTATCATGCTTCCTTGAAGTATTCATCAGATAAAGACAGAGTATTCTACGCACTTGCGGTCAATGCCTATGCTGATTCAAGGATTGATGATTCCCGGTTATACATAAAATCCATCAGTGAAAGCGGTAAGGAACTCTACAAGGACAAAATAAGTATTCTCGAAAAAAGGATTACAGAGGAAAGCAAATCCTAAAGAGCTGCTACTTTTTATAGTATCTGCTCATTTCATGGTGTTGTGCCTTATTCTTTGCTTTCGGCCCCGGTTTCTTTTCAATCCGGGGTCTTCGCTTTCTAACAGCATTCTTCGGAGGAGTAAGCCCTTCATTTCTAAATAGCTTTACCACCGCCATCTCTACTTCCTGATTCGGAGGAGTCAGCGGACTGATCAGATTTTTAACTTCTTTGAATATATCATGAAACAGGGTTGTAGTATTTTCATAATCATTAGGGAACATGATGAGCGGACTTACCATCCCGGAAATCAGCCGTCCTTTCCTTGATTCATTCTTTTCTCTTACCAGGATATCATTTTCTGACAAACCCTGAATAAATTTCCTGTAAGTCAGTTTACTGCTCTTTATGAGCTCATTTATCCGGGGAAGTATGTACTGCAGCAGTTTCATCTCGAAAAGCATTTCAAAAATCAAGGAAGAGGAACCTGAAAGAAGAATCTTAATAACCTCTTCGGTCATTCTTGATGTTGAACACCTTCCAAGTTCTCCACTGTATTTCTTGATAGTTCTTTTTAACAAGGCAGGAATTTTAAAACCGGTAGTTGCAGAGTACTTAACAGCCCGTATCATTCTGACAGGATCTTCTACAAATGTCGTATCCAGGGGAATAAGAGATCTTACTCTCCCCTTTTTAATATCTTTGAACGCATCAATAAAATCCAGTATGTATTCATTCTGAGGATTATAGTACAGAGCATTTATGGAAAAATCCCGCCTTTTAACATCCTCTTCGATGGTTCCGTAACTGTTGTTCCCCTCATCTCCGGAACGGAAGGTTGACACCTCGATAATCTTGTGAGGATAGTACAGGTGTACAAGACGGAACCTTTTCCCTATCAGACGGGAATTCCAGAATATCTTCTTGATTTCTCTAGGAAGAGCACTGGTAACAATATCAAAATCCTTGGGTTTCCTTCCAATCATAAGGTCCCGGACAGCTCCGCCGACAATATATGCATCATACCCATGAGAGGAAAGACGGGCGACTATCTTTATGGCGTCCTTATCAATCAGGGATTTGTTTATCCGGTGTTCAGAACCTGTATATATTTTGGCCAGGGGAACTCTCTTTCCGTTTTTTTTTGTTGTGTATCTAACAAGCAATTATTTTCTCTCTTGATGTAAATATAAGTTTACTCTACTATAAAGTTATGTGGAATAAAAAATCAAGTAGCCGCATGTAGTTCATCCAAGGAGTATTCATTTTGATTGAACCTCAGATATTGAAGGGTTTTAGAGATTTTCTTCCTGAAAAAGCTCTGGAAAGAAAACGTCTCATTCATATTCTTGAAGATGCCTTTGAAAGTTTCGGTTTTCTTCCGATAGATACTCCGGTTCTCGAATATAAAAAGGTTCTTTTGGGAAAAGGCGGAGGGGAAACCGACAAACAGATATATGAGTTTACAGACAAAGGCAAAAGAGAAGTAGCCATGCGCTTCGACCTTACCGTACCATTTGCCAGATTTATGGCAGCACATTACAACGAGTTGTACCTTCCCTTCAAACGATATCATATAGACAAAGTCTGGAGAGGCGAGAATACCCAGCGGGGCAGATACAGAGAGTTCGTTCAGTGTGACTTCGACATAGTCGGTATAGACAGCAGCTCCGCAGATTTTGAAATACTTCTTTTGATGTACACCTCCTTCACGAAACTAGGGATTGAAGGGGTAACCATAAAACTGGCTCACCGTGGCATATTTAACAGATTTCTGGAAAATCTCAATATCAAGGAACATTCAGTAGAGATAATGCGAAGTGTTGACAAAATATCCAAGATCGGCGAAGAAGCGGTACTGGAGATTCTGTCAGGAATAATAGACCAGGAAACTGCTTTAAAAATCCTTGGTTATATAAAACCGGAGAATACATTCCTGGAAACCTTACAGAAAATTACCGATTTTGCGGGAGGTTCGGGAGAAGATGTCCAGAGGCTTGAAGAGATATACACATTCTTTACCTCCCTGGGAATTGAAAACAGCTTTGTTCTCGATCCTTCAATAACCAGAGGTCTTGATTACTACACAGGAATAGTGTACGAAACTTTTTTGGACAAACTGCCGGGAATTGGCTCTGTATGTTCCGGGGGCAGATATAATAACCTCGCCTCCCTTTATACAAAGCAGAATCTGCCGGGAGTAGGATCCTCAATAGGGCTGGACCGTCTTATGGCTGCTTTGGATGAGCTTTCAGACGGAAACGGGAAACGTCATGCAACAGATATAATAGTTACCTGCATGAATGTATTGGACATGAAGGAGTATTACAGAATTTCAGGTATCTTTCGAGACAAAGGCTTTACCTGTGAGGTATATCTTTCAAAGAAAAAACTTTCCGCACAGTTTTCATACGCTGAAAAAAAAGGAATTCCCATTGCCCTTTTAATCGGAGAGGATGAACTTTCTGCCGGAAAGTTCAGTGTGCGGGATCTCTCCAGCAGAGAGAGTTTTAACATGCTTTCCCTGGATGAGGCTGTTGTAACCTGTAATAAAATCATCAGGAAGGATTGATGGACCCACAAGAACTTCCCGTTTATAAACAAAAAGATAAAATTATTGAAAAGCTTAAAACAAATCAGGTCATTGTTGTTGAAAGCCCCACCGGGTCCGGAAAAACAACCCAGCTTCCGCTGATTCTCCATGAGGCGGGTTATTCCAATGAAGGGGTTATAGGAGTTACCCAGCCCAGGAGAATTGCTACACTTTCTGTATGCGAATACATTAAACGGCAGCTTCCCGGGGATGAGGGAAATTTTGCAGCTTACAAGATGCGGTTCGAGGATACAACGGATTTCAGTACCCGCATAAAAATAATGACCGACGGGATCCTTCTTCAGGAACTCAAGACAGACCGACTCCTTTCAAAATATTCGGTTATTATTGTCGATGAGGCCCATGAACGAAGCCTGAACATTGATTTTATTCTTGGATTGCTCAAGACTATTCTCCGTGAAAGAAAAGACTTTAAGGTGATCATTTCTTCTGCAACAATAAATCCGGAAATATTTTCCGAATACTTTGACCACTGTGAGATAATTCACATCGAAACGAAAATATATCCAATTCAAACCATATTTGTAAAACTACAGGAAGAGGGTAACTACGATTTAATCATCGAAAAAATTGGAGATATTGTTACCAACGAAGCAAACAAAAAGAGGAACGGGGATGTCCTTGTTTTCCTTCCCGGGGAAAAGATAATCAAAGACTGTATAAGTTACCTCGAAAAAAGCAAAGTGCGGAAGAAACTTTTCCTGATCCCCCTCTACGGCAGACTTTCCAGGGAGGAGCAGGAGAAGATCTTTATCCCCACCCCTGTCAAAAAGATAAAGGTAGTTGTAGCAACCAACATTGCAGAAACCAGTGTTACCATTGACGGGATTACTACAGTAATAGATTCCGGACTCGCCAAAATTAACTTTTATAATCCCCGGACATTTACCTCTTCTCTTATTGAAAGTCAAATATCAAAAGCCTCCTGCAATCAAAGGAAGGGCAGAGCAGGAAGAACTGCACCGGGAGTCTGTTACAGGCTTTACAGTAAAAAGGATTTTGATTCCAGACCGCTCTTTACAAGAGAGGAGATCTACCGAACCGATCTTTCAGAGGTTGTTCTCCAGATGGCTGACCTTGATATAACCGATTTTGAATCTTTTGATTTTATTTCTCCTCCCGGACAACAAGGTTTAAGAAGCGCTGTTGATACCTTGAAACTTATCGGGGCTATTGACAACAGTAACCACCTCACAAAGGCCGGCCGGATGATGGCTGTCTTCCCGCTGCTGCCGAGACATTCGAAGATCATAGTTGAATCCATAACAAAGTATCCTGCTGTTCTGGAAGAGATCATAATTGCCGTATCATTTCTTTCAACACGAAGTCCGTTTTTTCTTCCCATGGGGAAGGAGATTGAAGCCAGAAAAGAGCATCATAAGTTCAGCGAGCCCTCCGGAGATTTCAGATCCTATTTGAATCTGTATAGACAATACACGGTTATTGAGAGCGGAGATCCCCGGAAGGAGTTTTGCGAGAATCACTACCTGGACCTCAGAACCATGAACGAGATTGTCAATATAAAACATCAGCTTGAAGAAATAATCTCCGAAATGGGGATTCCCATTACCGGAGGAGGTTCCAACCGTGAGTATATCTGCTCTATTGCGGCGGGCCTTGTGCAGTTTGTATGTAAAAATACGGGACGGGGGGTATACAGCAGTTTTACCGCAGACAAGATTCACATTCATCCCGGGTCGGTTATGTTTCGGGAGTCTCCGCGGTACATTGTTGCAGGAGAAATAGTAAAAACATCAAGGATGTTTGCAAGGTCCGTTTCCGTTATAAAAGAAACCTGGCTTAAGGATATTTCACCGGTATTGTACAGTCACTTTGCAGAAAAAGGAGATAAAAAACAATCCGCTGGTAAGAAACGGGATACAACAAACAAGCTGAAAATAGGGAATTATTACTTCAATATCATCTCTTATAAAGGGAAAAACAAGATAGCGGTGCTTCCCTGGAAAGAGATTAGCAGAATTATAAAGGAAAATCCTTCCGAGAAACTAAAGGGATTCAGCAACATGAGGGGAAAGATTACCTCCGGGCATTATGAAATACACGTTGGAGACAGAGTTTCCAACATTCTTAGAATTGCTCCCTACATTAATCCGGAACGGGACTTGCTTCTTAAAGCGAAGTTAGGGAAAAATTATTCTGTTGACACCAATCTGGCCGAACTGGTAACAGAAACCGATAAAATATTAAAACTTTTTCCAGGCAAAAAATCAAAAAAGACACTCTATTTCATTTCCCTGGAGACCAACTTCAAAGGAGTGTACTGGTTTAAGGGTAAAAAGAATTTCTTTAGTGCAGTAGAAAGCAGTCTTGCCTCCCTCGATGCTCTGGCAGAAGATCTTGCCGGGGAAAAGGAGAATACTTCCTCTGCTAAATCTGTGAACCGTATCTACAGGAAATTAACTACCATTTTTGAAGAGGGTTAGCATGATATGGTTTCTTTACCGTGAATCCGGGATTATGCGGAGAGGGCTGCTCTGAGTATGTCATGATCCACAGGGGTGATAAAGTTATCCCCCTGCCCTCTCTGAAGTACAAATCTGACTTCCCCTTTTTTCTTTTTCTTATCGTGCTGTATTGCAGCGAGAAGTTCATCTATAGATATGTTTTTATGATAGTCAGTATCATATCCGTACATTTTAATAAAACCCTCAGCTTCTTTTGCCCATGATTCATCAGTTTCCTGCAACATTATTCCTGTTTTCAATGCCATTACCATTCCCCAGGCAACTGCCTCCCCGTGGGAAACGGTACTGAAACCTGTTACTGTTTCAAGGGCATGTCCAAATGTATGCCCAAGATTGAGATAACGCCTTATATTTTTCTCTTTAAAATCCTGTTCCACAAACCAGCCCTTTACTTCCAGAGACCTCGTAACAAGATCTTTTATAACGGCTGCATCCCGTTTCAGAATCAAGCCCTTTTTTCTTTCCAGAATATTCAGGATTTTCCGATCTTTAAGGAACCCGTGCTTGATAATCTCTGCAAGTCCGCTGCGGTACTCCCTTTCAGGCAGGGAAAGCAAAACTTCAGGCAGAATGTAAAGAGTTTCTGCAGGGTAAAAGGTACCGACAATATTTTTATACCCTTGATAATCGAAACCGGTCTTCCCCCCCAAAGCTGCATCTGCCATGGCAAGAAGCGTGGTAGGAATCAGCACTAATCGGGAGCCCCGCATATACAGGGAAGCAGCTGCTCCGGTAAGATCACAGACTACACCACCACCCACTCCTACAAAGAGAGAATCTCTGGCAAGTCCTGATTTGACAGCTTTTTCTATAATTTTATTGACACTGTTCCAGTTCTTTTCATTTTCTCCCGGTGTAAGAACAACTGAAACAGAAGAAGAGATATCCGGAAATAACTTTCTGGTATTTTCGTCAAACACGAATAAAACATTCTGATAACTTTCAAAAATATCAGCGAGGGAACCTCTAAAGTAGACTGCTGTTTTTCCGGGACCAATGGAATATTCCATTATAAACTAACTAACCATTCTTCCTATAAGGTCCTTAACGAACGGATCACTGATGGAGTAGTATCTTTTATTCCCCTGTACCTGAGAAGCAACAATTCCTTTATCCTTCAGTACCGCAAGATGCTGTGAAATTACCGGTTGTGACTGATTCAGGCATGTCCAGAGTTCCGTCACGCAGGCATCTTCTTTTTCTATCAGGCAGAGAATTTGTAATCTGAGAGGATGTCCACAGACTTTAAGTTTTTCTGCATATGAGTCAATCAGTATTCCACTGCAACAAGTATATTCATTCATAACTTGAAAAGACTACACTTTATACCATTTTTTTGCAAGGATATTATAGAATAATATAGTAAGATACCATATTATGCACGTTATGGAACTGATCTATCTTGACTGGGCCGCAACAACCCCCATCAGCAGAAATGTACTTGAAGAGATGAATAGAGTTTTTCTTGAATATCCCGGAAATCCATCTTCACTGCATAAAGAGGGGAAAAAAGCTGCTGATCTGCTGGCTCAGGACCGAATAAAGGCTGCCGCTCTTTTAGGAACGGATCCCCGGCATGTTTATTTTACCGGAGGAGGAACAGAATCCAACGCTATTATCCTGAACTCTCTTCTTACTAAAGAAAGCCGGGGGTCAGTTCTTATTTCAGGAATAGAACATCCGGCAGTCTTCGAATATACAAAGACTCTCAGAAAAAACGGTTATACGGTCTCGGTTTTACATCCGGACAAAAGAGGAATCATCACGGCCGAGAATGTCAGATCAAGACTGACAGAGGACACGTTTTTGGTAGCAGTCATGACTTTAAACAATGAGACAGGTATTATCCAGCCGGTAAAAAAGATTGCGGAAGAAATACGCTCCTTTGAAAAAAACAACCGCCGCCCCATCCACTTTCATACCGACGGGGTTCAAGCTTTAGGGAAAATACCTCTTGATTTGTCAGAATTCGGTGTCGATTCAGCAGCTTTCAGCGGACATAAAATTCAGGGACCACGGGGAACGGGGATACTTTTCGCGAAGAAGCCTCCTGAACCCTTGTCAAAAGCAGGAGGACAGGAATTTGGAGTTCGCGGCGGAACGGAAAATCTCTCCGGTATTCATGGTCTGGTAACCGCCATGGAGGAGACAATCGGGACCATGAGCGAAAGAACTGCTCATGCAGAAAAGCTGAGATCCCTGCTCATCGAAAAACTTGAGGATATTCCTGAAATGAAACTTAATTTTGATATTCAAAACCAGTCTCCCTTCATTATCAGTGTTAATGAAAAAACTTTTCCATCTGAAGTATTTGCCAGGATCATGAGTGACCGGGGATTTGCCGTATCTCCGGGCTCTGCATGCTCCTCAAAAAATAAAACAAAAATGAACAGAGTATTGACATCCTGCGGTCTTTCTTCTGATGAAGCCTTCCATTCGTTCAGGATCTCTACTGGTTTTTCAACCGCCGAAGAAGATATTATTTCCTTCTGCCGGACAGCAAAAAATGAATTATCGAAACTCAGGAGAAGATAACTTGGAAATATTGTACCTTATAAAAATAGGAGAACTTACCCTCAAAAAAGGAAATAGAAATCAGTTTGAAAAACAGCTTAAATTCAACATTAAGCGGAAACTCCCGGGAGTCTCTACAAGGATTACCATTCGTAAAGGGAGATTCTTTCTTGAAGGCCGGATGGAAGACAGGGAAAAGATAGAGGAAGCTCTTTCTACAACCATCGGTATTGCAGGGTATACTATTGCATTTAAAGAAAAGAAAGATATGGAAGAAATCCGCGAAAGAGCACTTGAAGTTGCCAGGGAACTTTCAGGGCAGCACAACGGCGGAACCTTCAAAATAGAAACGAGAAGATCAGACAAGAGTTTCCCTCTTACCTCCTATCAGATTTCCGCTGATACCGGTGCATATATCCTTGATAATCTCCCGGAAGTCAAGGTCGATGTCCATAACCCCACCTGGCTTATCTCGATAGAAGTCAGAGACTTTGCATATATTTATGGTAACGAAAAACGAGGGATTACGGGACTCCCCGTCGGAAGTGCAGGCAGGGGGCTTCTTCTTCTCTCAGGAGGAATTGATTCACCTGTTGCCGGCTACATGATGGCCCGGAGGGGGTTACGGCTTGATGCTGTTTACTTCCACGCTTATCCGTATACTTCTGATGAAGCGCTTGATAAGGTAAAGGCCCTTGCCCGGAAGATAGCACGGTACACCGGGGGATTGAGTCTTTTTGTAGTTCCTTTTACTGATTTTCAGCTTCTTTTAAACAGTAAAGCCCGGGAAGAGGAAATCACCCTGCTTATGAGGGCAGGAATGGTCCGTATTGCGGATACTATTGCCAAAAACAGGGGAATTCAATGTATGATAACCGGAGAATCCCTAAGCCAGGTGGCAAGTCAGACAGTGGAGAGTATAACATATACAGGCAGCAATACAGAGCTCCCTGTCTTCCGGCCTTTAATTGGACTCGACAAGGAATCAATCATACGGGTTGCTAAAGAGATAGATACCTATGAAACATCCATCCTCCCCTATGACGACTGCTGCACCATCTTTTCCCCTAAACATCCGCTGGTTAATCCGGTTACCCATAAGTTAAAAGAATCCTTTAGTCATCTTGATGCTGAAGACCTTCTCAAGGAAGCGGTCGAGAAAAGCGAAAGGGTATTCTTTAAGTAGCGACTGTCTCTTTTTTCGGTTTTTCTGTTTTTGTGGATTTTTCCGGCTTGCCTTTTTCAGCACTCTTACTTTTTGCTGATTCTATATTTTCATTTTTCTTTACAGGTGCAGGGGTGCTTAAACTTTTCTTGTTGTCGGTAACGTAGAACCCGCTTCCCTTGAATATCACTCCGAGACCACCGCCGATCAGTCTTTTAACCTTTCCTCCGCACTTTGGGCATTCTTGTAAAAGATCGTCAGACATAGACTGGAAATACTCAAAGGTATAACCGCATTCCGTGCATTCATAATCATACGTAGGCATAGTATCTCCGTTATTTTATTAGATAATATTCTTTGACACTGTTAATATAGTAAAAATATCATACTCTGGGCAAGCAAAAACTTATAGCCGTACGGGTATTTTCTCAGTATCCAGCAATTTCTTTATTTCCGAAACAGTAAAACCGTCAAGATGTACCATCGAAGCAATGAGCGCAGCATCTGCCATCCCCTCTCTGAAAACATCTACGAGATGCTCAGGTTTCCCGGCCCCTCCGGAAGCTACAACAGGTATCTTTACCGATCCCGAGATCATTCTTGTCAGATTAAGTTCATATCCGTTTTTTGTTCCGTCGGCATCTATAGAGTTAAGAACAATCTCACCGGCCCCCAGTTCCTGTACCTGCAAAGCCCATTGCAATGCATCAAGATCTACAGGAGTTCTCCCTCCGTTAATTACAATTCCATAGCCGCTTTCTTTTGAGGAATCTTTTTTTACATCCATACCGACAACGATGCACTGACTCCCGAAATACCGGGCTCCTTCGGCAATGATAGAAGGGTTTTTAACAGCAAGACTGTTTACACTTACCTTTTCAGCTCCGGCCATTATTACCTTCTTCATATCCTCCAGGGATCCGATACCGCCCCCTACAGAAAAAGGAATAAAAATCTTCCTGGCTACTTCTCTCACCACATCTATCATGATTCCTCTTTTTTCAGAAGAAGCCGTGATATCATAAAAAACAAGTTCATCCACACCCTGTTTGTAGTAGAGCTCAGCCATTAAAACAGGATCTCCTATATCAATGTTATTTTTAAATTTCACACCCTTTGTCGTTCTTCCGTCTTTTACATCCAGACAGACTATAACTCTTTTCTGCAGCATTTGACCCTACCTGTAGTTAATAAAGTTCTCCAACAGCTTCAATCCTGCGTCACCTGATTTCTCCGGGTGAAACTGTACAGCACTCAAGTTTTTATAACTGAAAACTGAACTGAATCGAATCCCATAATCGGTACTTCCAACTGCAGTGGTATGATCCGCCAGCAGCGGATAATACGAATGGACAAAATAAAAGGAACTATTGTTTTTCAAACCCTCAAAAAGATAGTGATCCCTTTCAATTTCGACCTGATTCCATCCCATATGCGGAACTTTTAGATTTAAGCTATCGGGAAAACGTACAGCTTTTCCGGGAACAATACCAAGACAGGTTGTATTGTTTTCCTCTGATTCCTCCAGCACTATCTGGCATCCCAGACAAATCCCCAATATCGGGATATTCGCCTTGAAACGCTCATCAAGAAAACTGTCCAGCTTCCTGGTTTTAAGGGTATTCATGGCAGAGGAAGCCTCCCCTACTCCGGGAAATATTATCTTGCTGCAGGGTTCAAGATCCTCAGGTTTCCCCGATATAATATAATCGGCTTGCAAGTACCTCAGTGCTGTCTCAACACTGGTTAAGTTTCCAGCCTCGTAATCGATAACACCAATCTTCATTCCGCCCCATCCTTTAGCAGATCAGGTATATTTATAAGTACTCCGTCAAAGATAATTCTTCTCCCCTCAAGGGAAAACCGTTTTCCTTTTATCAGATCCTTTACCGCTTCCTGACTTATTTTTCTTGCCAACCTCAGAAAACCTATTTTAAATGCGGAGAAAAAAGCTGCAGCATTTTTCTCGTCTGCAAAAGTAATATATCCGCCCATTCTGTAAAGCAGCAATTCACCCGAGCTTTCCTCATCATAATACAAATCAAGATTCATGTCCTCAATCCTGGCTTCAACACCATCCAGACCAAGCAAAGATGCAGCATTAACTTTCGGATTAATCGAGTTTACACTAAAGGAGCACTCTTTTTTTCCGCCAGCTGGCCCATAAGGAAGTGAGGCGAAATCATTATTTTTAAGCCGTTTCAGCTCTTTATCCAGGTTCTTGTCCGAATACAAGGCAAAATTCTTTACCGGCACCGATACAGACTCTCCGGTATTCCTGTTTTCCCACCAGACATAGCTGTCCTTATGTCTGACCCACTCTTTCTCACTGCAGAGCATCCAGTTTGAAGCAATATACGGATAGTTTCCTTCTGCAGCAGCTGTGAAAGTCCCATCTGCTTTAACTGCAAGAATAATCCTGTCGGTTCTCTCTAATATTCTTTTATAATCAACTGAATCACTTCTCGTGCTGAGAACATGCTCAATAACCCTTCTATCCTTATCCAGATTGAAGGTAAAAACAATATCACCGCTGTCTATAATAACCGAAGATAAATCCTGTTTGAATTGAGGAACTGTTTTACAACCCGCAAAAAAAAGCGAGAAAGCAACGATAACGAAAAACAAAGAGACAGATGTTCCCATCTGCCTCCCCATATAAATAAACTTTAGCATTACGCCTTTTCCAGATTGATAAAGCAGGTCACATCCCCGCATTCAATCTCTTTTGAATCTTTATCCCTGGCCCACTCTATAGAGCCTGCCAAGGTCTCGGAGAGCAGATGCTCTTCAAATTCATTGACAGCGTCCTTGAGCCAGGGGGAACCTTCCATTTTTAGTTTTATTCTATCCGTAACATCAAGTCCCTTTTCTTTCCGCAGATT
>QNBL01000003.1 GCA_003641695.1 Spirochaetota bacterium | reverse complement strand
TTTCCCATGGCTCCGGATACAACCTACGACTTCCCGTCTCCCCGGTATAGAAACATTCAGGTTTTTGTTACCCGCAGAATCAATACTGACAAACTGGATCTTGGTGCCGGAGCTCATGCGGAAGCGGTTTTAAATCTTGAAGGTACCTTGAAAGATGAAGGCGTTCATGAGTACAGCCCCTACTTTGCAGGCAGCCCGGCCCCCGGACTTTTCGGCGGCGGATTCGGGTATAAACTATCAACGGATGACGGTATTGTAATAGATGCGGATATTCTCCCCTCTGAGGAGGGCGTTCTTGCCCCCTTCTCGGCAGTTTTGGGAATTGTTCCCCGTGAGCCTGCCTCCGGGTCCGGAATTTTTAGCGTTACAGATGATTCGGGAGAGCTGTTTGATGTTGAAATTAATTCTGAAGGATTTTATTCGGCATCCCTCAGGCAGGGAAGCGGTAGGATTAGCGTAAAGTCAGACATCCGTTTCTCCGATGCCCGGGAGATTGTTGTCAGTGTGGTACCCGCAGAGCAGGAAGTAACCTTTGTGTGGTATGCAGACGGGATGCTTTCAAATTCTGAAACCGTAAAGTACGAACCTGTCAGAAAGACCGGTTCCGGGGTTTCCTTCCTGGGAGGATTTAACGGTTTTATTGATTATTTTGGAATATATTCCAATCTGGATGACACTGTTTTCAACAGAATGTTACGGAGAAGCCCTGTTGACGGCAGCATTGTTTTTGCAGAGGGGTTTGACGGCCTGGAGCTTCCTCCTTCCATAACCGATTTGAATGATGATCTTGCAAATATCCGTCTTGAAGGCGGTTCCCTTGTCCTGTTACCGGAGGGGGAATTGAACCTTTTTGAGACGGAGATTGATTTTCCCGATATGACTGTTGAAACCGATCTGCAGGACCGGGGGCAGAAAGGATTCCTTGTCCTGACTTTGAGCAGGGCTGAAGGTACTGCCTCACGGCAGATCCTTTATCCTCTTGATTACCCGGTATTCAAAATATCCGTAAACCCGGAATCAGGAAGTCTGAAGGTGTCTGCAGAAGATGGACCTGTTAAAACAGTTTCCCTCGAGGGTATGGATACTTTGAAGACAGGAATCCGCAATTCAGGTCAGGAGCTATCCTTGTCTGTGGCATCGGTACTGGCTTATACCGGGGAAAAGAAGGTTGTTGCAGAAAGAACAGAACAATTAGACAGTAACTTATAGAGGTGATACATGAAGAAAGCCGTGGCATTAATACTTGGTTTGGTTATTTTTATATCCAGTGCGTTTTCACAGGAAGTCTCTGAAAGAAAAGAGCTCGCCATTTTTGCACTGAGTTACTCCGGCTGGAGTATCCCGGAAGAAGCGCTGGGATTGGTGGATCAGTCCATTCAAAACGTCTTTATCAGTTTGAACAGGTTTAACGTCATAGGAACGCAGTACAGACTGAAGGCTGCGGATGTCGGCGCTTTTATTGATGAGATAAAAAAGATCAAGAGTGAAAATATAGAGATACCGGAGAGTGTCCGCCTTGGAGAACAGACCTTTACCGAGGCGGATTTCAACAAGCTGACCGGATCGTTTATTATTGTCGTACCGGTAATGTCCTACTATGATATTCAGGCTGACGATTCCGGGGATTATGCAGCCGAGATAGAGACCTCGTTTACTTTTATCAACGTAGCGGAAGGAAGAGCCATGGCATCCTTCCAGATCAAGACATCCGGGACTGATGATACCCCCAAATCGGCGGTAAAAGCGGCTGTGGAGGGGATACCTCTTCAGCTTTCATACGAAATCAGAAAGATTCCGGAGTTCCAGCTTAAGACAGGGGTAATTGATTTTATCGGAAGAGATGTAGTCCTTGAATTGGGACAGAACATGGGAGTGAAACTTGGAGATGAATACCGTATAGTCACGGAACAGGTGCTTTCCTCCGGAAGAACAATTAAAAAGAACAACGGGCTTCTTGTGGTGAAAGAGGTTTATGATGAGGTTTCCACTGCTCAGGTTTTTTATTCCTCCCGCAAACCCCAAATCGGCGACCAGCTGACCGAGGTGCCCCGGCTGGGATTCGAAACTCCGGTGTATGTTAACTATATAGCTTCGAAAAATCCGGTAGTTACTCTGGGGTTCCGGCAGATTGTGTCCAGGGGCTTTTTCTCTTTCAGACCCTTTATTGGAGCGGAAGTTCCCATTGGAGCAAACAACGATTTTCTTGTTCTTTTTCCGGTTAATGTCTACGCCGGAGGCGAGCTGAACTGGTATTGGGGGCGGCTTCATTTAACCCCTTCGGTAGATGTGGCCATGGGGCTGCTTATTCCAATTATTGAAAGTGAATATACCGATGATATTGTCATCTACTCCTCCGTTGGAGGGCATGCCAGGTTTACGGCAAGTTATATGTTAAGCGATAATATGAAGGTTTTTGCCGAGGGAGGATATGCTGCAATGCTTGCAGTAACCGACCTGTTTGAAAGCTATTCCGGTCTCTTTGTCGGGGCGGGAATTACGCTGAAGTATTAAATATAGAAGAGGTTTATATGAAAAGAATAACTGGTTTTTCCATTACAGCACTGCTCCTGATCCTTTTTTTCTCAGCCTGTGGAACTGTTCCCTCCGGCACTTCAGCCGGCAGTGCCGGGAAGAAAGGTTCTGCAGCAGGAGCCGCCGAGTCTATTTCGGCTTCCCCCATGTATTATGGAAGCGGAGAGGGCAGCACCCAGAGCGGTGCGATCAACGCTGCAAAAGTAAGTGCAGTCAAAAAAGCGGTTAGTGATGCCCTTGGGACTGCTGCTGCCATGGCAAACAGGGAAAAACTGGAGGATGAGGTCTACGGGAAAATAAATATCAACGCTCTTGTGTATAATGATACGTTATCGGTACTGGACCGTTCCTCAGATAACGGGCAGTATACGGTAAGCCTGGGAGTAAAGATAAATCTTCCGGCGTTGGCGGATGCATTAAGAGGTGCGGATATATACGGCGGTATTATAACCCCTCAGGGGGGAGATGTGGCGCTTCCTGATCAGGAGCCGCCGGTAACGGCAGCATCTGCAGAAGCATCGCCAGCTGCCGCAACCGGGAATGCTGCTGCTGATTCCGGCAGCAAAAAAGCTCCCTCTGCCGGGCCAGCGGCTGGTGCAGCAGTTGATCCTGAGGAAGCAGCTCTTATCCGGGAGATCGTTGATAACCTGACATACATGGTTTATTTCGATGAATCTGCAGGGATGGATCCCTTTATAGCAAAAGCTGCTGTCGGCATGGCAAACAAATTTCTCTCGGAAAACGGTATGGAGTATGTGGATCTTGAACAGATTGAACGGATAAAGAAGGATCAGGCCGCTGCTTACGAGGAGGAGACAGGAGAATCCATCTCGATGATTCAGTGGATTGCTGGTAAACTGAATGCGGATATATACATAGAGGTGAGTGTCGATACCAATTCCTCTACCAAGGGGGGAAAGTACTACGGGAGTGCATCGGTATCCCTCAAGAATTATGACTCCTCTACAGGATCGGGAAGAGGGACTGCCTTTTATCAAACTGTTCCCCCTGCATTGAGTATGGTATCCGAGGCTGATGCGGTCAACAATGCAGTAGCTTCGGCAACCTACAACGCCATAAAGAAAGCGGTTCAGCAGGCTCAAGGATATACAGAAAAGGAGCTGGTTAACGGATTAAAGTACGATCTTGTTATTCAGAATACCCCGGATTCCAGGCTTATGCGTGATTTTATGAAAAAGCTTCAGCGGAAGGTGAAATCTGTAAAACGGATCTCGACATCTTCTGAAGAAACGAAGTACGAAGTCAGGATTATCGGCAGGATCGAGGATCTTGAGGATATTGTGTATGATACCGCGGACAGTATCCCGGGGATGGAAGGGCTTGCTCTTGTTTATCAGCGGGGTAGTTCGATTACCTTTGATTCAGGTATGTAAGGAGTACTGGTAGGATGAAAATAAAAAGTACTGTAAGGTTTATGGCAGTAGTAACAGCTGCGGCGGCACTTCTTGGCTGTGCTACCGCCGGTTCGGGTGTTCCCGGGGAAACTCTTCCCCAGTGGGTGGTATCTCCTCCGGCAGATACAGCCGATTCCGTCTATTTTATCGGTTCCGGTTCCGCTGCCGATGATGCTGCAGCACGAAGTGCCGCAGGAGCCGATCTGGTTTCTTCGGTAACCAGATTTCTCGGAGTCAAGGTAACCTCTGAAACAACGGTAACCGCAAGGGACTCTTTAAAAGAGTTCACTACAACTCTGGACAACACGATAAAGGAATCTTCCAAGGCCATTCTCGGGGATTTCAGGATAGTCGATTCCTATTCGGAAGAGAAAAACGGTACCGTCAGCGTCTATCTTCTCGGAGAGTATAAAAAGAGTTCACTTTTAAAAGAGCGGGAGAGAATCCAGGCCGTATTTGCCGAACAGAGGGAAGCTGTTTCGGGACCGGAAAGGGAGGGAGATTCTCTTTTCTCCCGGGGTGAATACTACAAAGCTGCAGTAAAATATATCGAAGCTGCCTCGGCTGCTTCGGTTTCCGATATTGACAATGCGGATATAAAGTTCCGCCGGAACATGGATAAGGCGCGAAAGGCTGTTTCCCAACTTGAACTTGTTTCTTCCGGGAAGGTTCTTTCAGCCTACATAAATCAGCCCTTTACCGAGCCGTTTGTAAGTCTGGTACAGGGAGGCGGCAGAGCTTTGGCTCAGGTTCCCGTGCTTGTTGTTTACAAGGTTGTAAAAGCAAACGGAAAAAAGGCTGTCAGACGGACTGTCGTTTCCTCTGATGATTCGGGGAGGGTTTCGTTCCTGAGACCCCCAGCTGCTTTTGTGGGCTCGGAGACCCTGACAATGTCTCTCGATCTTTCATCAGCCATGGAAAAGCTGAATGATGTACAGAAGGATTTCTATCCCGATGTTGAAGCCCTGGAGGATATGACTGCTTCCAAGCGGGTTACCTTTAATTACAAAGTACTTTCCCATGCCAAAGAGATCCCTACCGGAATTCTTGTTTTTGACGAAGACAACAGCGGCGCTCTCACCGGTAAGGTAGATACTGCATCGGGAATCCTGGAGGTTCTTTCATCGCTGCACTTTACGGTAAACTCACTGCCTGTTGACACAGAGGTACGGAAGTTAAGCGATACAATGCTGATTGAGCATGTCAGGAAACTGTATGGGGATTCGGTAAAGAGGCTTATATTCGGCAAGGCCGGAATTGCGGCTTTCTCCGAAGAGAACGGCATGTATACAGTAAAGGTTTCCGGAGACATAAAGGTAGTTGAACTCGGCAGCGGGAAGGTTCTTTATTCCTCGGGAACAAAATTCAAAACAGCTTTGGGAAGCAATCTGAACAGTGCCATATCAGCTGCCTTCAAACAGTTTGGTAAAGAAGCAGGGAAGCTTATGGCGAATACGCTTCCCTAGCAGTCTGTCGGCCTGATGTTTCGCAGAACCATAATAATATAGGATAGCTGGCCGCCCCCGTAAGGTCTTTCCCCGCCTGTACCAACCGTTCGTCAATCCTGTCCCGATCCACCCGATAGCAATAGTGCAGGGAATCTTCTTTTACATAACCTGCAAACAGCTGTCCATGTTCCTGCTGTTCTTCTTTACTGAGCATTCGAAAAAATCGGTGGATGATTTCTACCAACAGCTGGAACCGGCTCATCCTGCGGATGTTACTCTGCACCGTCGTTGAGTCCATCCGCTTCCTGCCTTTGTGAATTGTTTGGTAACTAGCTGTAATATCAGAAGTTAGCGTATGTTTTTAATGTTTTCTATTTCAAAGATGCAGGAGGCAGCATTGGGAGCCTCACTGACTGAAGATCAATCAGCCTGATTATAAGCTTATTCTAAGCTTGTGATTGACTTTTTATAGGAGGAGGAGTTTTAAATGGAAAAAGCAGGACGTTCTATAACTGGAGTCATCAAATTTTTATTTTTGTTCTTTTTATTGACAAATGGAGGCTTTTCAATGGCACAAAATCGTTTAGATCCGTTCAAATTAACCAGGACTGATAAAAAGATAATGAAATTAATAGATAAAAAATTTTCTATTGATACGAAAACTTTTTGCAATATTACGCCAGATAGTAACTATCCTTATTGGATTGGGAGTTTAAGACGTTATCAGGCGATGGATGAAAAATGGATTACGAGAGATCCGCCCGGATCACCAGTCATATTTATCGTTACTCCTTCCAATAAAATATTCCGTTCTGTTGCAGAAGCATTAGCTTCAATTAAATATGTACCCAAGGACGATAGTGACGCTTTGAAAGTTGCGATTATGATTGCTGATGTACCAAATGAAGGTGAGGTTATCATAGATGGAGCTGAAAAAATTGAAGGAATTCCTAAAGATGTGTTATCAAAACAGATTATTCTGCCATCAGTACACAAAGATGGTACAAGATACGAAGTAACTGTTTTTTCCTATTCATCAACCGAAACCGAGAATCGTTTTGTTCGAGGCTATCATTCTCTTTGGAAAGACATAATAACTATTGATGGTTATACCTATAAAGAAAAGATAACAATACTCTGGGAGAAAAGGGATTGATTTTATTCTAGCCTTCCATCTCTTTTTTAAGTTTTTCCAGCTCGGCTTCCAGGAGCAGGTCTTCTGCTTTTTCTCCGGAAAGCCGTTCTATCTTTTCAAGGATCTGCTGCGGGTCTACCCGGACATTTCGTGTTTTTTCAAGTCTGGCGAGATCCGCTTTCCCTTTTTTAATTTGTTCTCCAAGATCTTGTGCTTCCGTATCAAGATCCATCTTGTCCTTTTCAAGCTCAAGTATCTTCTCTTCAGCAAGGGTAATCCTTTTTCTCCAGGTTTCAATCTCTTCTTTCTTTTGAGATCTTTTTTTATCCAAAAGGCGCTGCTCTGTTAAGAGTGTTTTTAAAAATTCCAGTGCCGCTCTGTATTCTTCCATCCCTGACGACCCCCTGTTCCCTTGAATTTTGTATCCCTGACTGATAAAACGGTATTTGAAGAGTACCACATAAACACGGAAGGAGTCTATGAAAGATCTGTTTTATGATACCCGCGAGCCGATAGCTGCTCTCGCAACCCCGTGGGGGGAAAGCGCCCTTGCCGTTATCAGGACAACCGGGGACGGAGCAGTGGAAAAGTTTGCCGCTCTGTTTTCGTCACCGGAAAAAATTTTGACTGCAGAAGGATTCACCATGCACTACGGGTACCTGAAAGATCCTGTCTCCGGCGCCGGGGTGGACCAGATAACGGCTGCACTCTACAGGGCTCCAAAAAGCTATACGGGACAGGATAGTGTTGAGATTTTCTGTCACGGCAGTCTTCCGGGGATAAAATCCATTCTTAAAGCACTCCATGAGGGGGGCTTTCGGGAAGCTGCTCCGGGAGAATTTACCCTCAGGGCCTTCCTGAACGGCAAGATGGATTTGAGTCAGGCCGAAGCGGTAGCCGAAATCATCGACGCCAAGTCAGTAAGGGCGCATAATCTTGCTTTGAACCGGCTTTCCGGCGGAGTCTTTAACAGAATAGACAGTATAAAAAAGGATCTTACCCGGTTTATGAGCACCGTAGAGGTACAGCTTGATTATCCTGACGATGGAATCGGGGGTGATACTGTTCTTCCTTCCGATGCTGTGATAAAGGCATCTGAAAGTATTCAGAAACTGATTAATTCCTTCGAAGTCGGGGTGCTGTACCGGGAGGGGATAACTGTTGCCCTTGCAGGGGGAACAAACGCGGGGAAATCCTCTCTCTTTAACCTGTTTTTAAGAGAAGACCGTTCCATAGTATCGGAGATAGACGGTACCACCAGAGATTACATTGAAAGCTGGATTACCCTTCAGGGGCTCCCGGTACGTCTTTTCGACACCGCCGGATTGCGGGATGCGCAGCATCCGGTGGAAAAGGAAGGGATAAAACGGAGCAATGAGATAATTGCAAACAGTGCTCTGGTACTGTACCTGATTGATGGGCAAAGCGGAATGTCCGATGCAGATAAACAAGTTGTCGAGGAGAACAGGGATAACCGCCGCTATCTCTTTGTATGGAACAAGATTGATGCCGGAGCTGTCAATGCCCCATCCTGGGCGGTACCCGTAAGCGCCTTGAGTTCAGAGGGATTCCCTGCTCTAGAGAATGAGATTGTTGACAGAATTATGGGAAGCAGGCACACGGGCGGAGATGTCATGATAGACTCGCTCCGGCAGAAAAACCTCCTCGAAAAATCTCTTGAGGCCTTATCAAGGGTGAGAGAAGGGGTGGATACCGGGGTTTCTCTCGACGGGGTAGCCATGGATCTCAAAGATGCCCTGGATGCCCTCGGCGAGATTACCGGTGAGGTGACCTCTGATGAAATTTTACATAATATATTTTCAAATTTTTGTGTAGGTAAGTAGTATAATGGATTTCGATGCAATAGTAATAGGCGGCGGGCATGCCGGTATAGAGGCATGTCTGTCGGTTTCCCGTCTTGGATTCAAGACTCTTCTCATAACCCAGAGTCTCGATGCGATTGGCCGGCTTTCCTGTAACCCTGCAGTGGGGGGGCTTTCCAAGGGGAATATTGTAAGGGAAGTGGATGCTCTGGGCGGAGAAATGGCCAGGCTCATAGATGCTTCCATGATTCAGTTCAGGATCTTAAACAGGCGGAAGGGTCCTGCTGTTCAGGCTCCGAGAGCCCAGGCAGACAAGTTTTTATATAATTCCCTGGCTAAAAGAACTCTGGAGCAGGAACCGAATTTGAGTATCTTTCAGGATACTGTTACCGATCTGCTCCTGAGCTCCTCGGGACGGGAAATCCGGGGGGTGGTAACAGAAAGAGGAAACACGATCACCTCCTCCGTTGTTGTTCTTACTACAGGAACCTTTATGGAGGGGAAGATATTTATCGGGGAGTATCAGGCTTCCTCCGGGAGGCTGGGGGAACCGGCAGCTGTCGGTCTTGGAACAAACCTGAGGAACAGGGGATTCAGGGTAGGCCGTATGAAGACAGGAACTCCTGCAAGGGTTGCACGGTCCTCCATAGACTTTTCAAAGATGGAGATCCAGGAGGGGGATGAGGAGATGCTTCCCTTTTCATTTGCGGAAAAGAAGATAGACCGTCCTTCCGTACCCTGCTACATAACGTTTACCAATAGCGGAACCCATTCTGTCATAAATAAAAACATGTCCCGTTCTCCTCTTTACGGCGGCGATATTGTGGGGAAGGGACCGCGGTACTGCCCCTCTCTCGAGGACAAGGTTGTCAGGTTTCCCGACAGGGACCGCCATCAGATATTTGTCGAGCCTGAGGGGCTGGAAAGTGAAGAGATGTATTTGAACGGAATTTCCACCTCCCTTCCGGAGGATGTCCAAATTGATTTTTTAAAGACAATTCCGGGATTGGAAAACGTAGTGATAATGAGACCCGGGTACGCAGTGGAGTACGATTACATGGATCCTACGCAGCTCTATCCCTGGCTTGAAACAAAAAAAATCTCCGGACTTTTTGTGGCCGGGCAGACCAACGGGACTTCCGGGTACGAGGAAGCAGCCTGCCAGGGGCTTGTGGCCGGGATAAATGCAGGGCTCAAACTGCAGAAGAAGGAACCCCTGGTCCTTTCCCGGACCGACAGTTATACCGGTGTTTTGATTGATGATCTTGTTACCCTCGGTACCGAAGAGCCTTACAGAATGTTTACCTCCCGGGCGGAATACCGTCTCAATCTAAGACACGATTCGGCTGATATAAGACTGCTGCCCATTGGGTACAGGGCCGGCCTTCAGAGCAGGGAGAATATGGATCGTTTGAATGAAAAGATCAGGGGAATCGAAGAGGTCCGTGAACTTCTGGATAAAAGAAGGATGAAGGAGAAAGATCTTGAGAAACTTCCCGGGGATTACAAAATTCATGTTGGAAAGAGCTTCAGCCGGATTCTCAAGAATCCGAATGTATCTCTGGAAGATCTTGTCCCCCTGGAACCGGAACTTTCCCGTTACCCTTCCCCGTGGGTTACCCATGCAGGGCTTGATGTAAAGTACGAAGGGTACATCAAGCGGCAGAATCAGCAGGTCAACCGCTTTAAAAGAATGGAAAAAATGAAGATCCCCGCAGACTTTAATTATGATGCTGTAGAGGGGATTTCCTCGGAATCCAGGGAGAAGCTGAAAGAGATCCGCCCCCTCTCCCTGGGGCAGGCATCGCGGATTTCTGGTGTCAGGAATTCCGATATTGCTGTTCTTATGGTCCTTCTTGGACGTAAGGGCGGAGGATAAGGATGAATAAACGGGAAGATCTTTTAAAGACCGGTCTGGATACAATCGGAATCGAGTGGACAGAAGAAGATATCAACCGTATAAATCAGTACGTTTCGGAGATAGAACTCTGGAACAAAAAACATTCTTTTGTAAAAGCATCCGGGGATAATCTGATTATCGATCATATCCTGGATTCCCTTTCTCCTTTAAAGGTGCTGGAGAACTATCCCTTTACAACCCTGGCGGATGCAGGGTCCGGAGCAGGGCTGCCGGGAATTCCTCTGTCCCTTTTTTTACAGGATAAAAAAATCTTTCTTATAGAACGTTCCGGTAAACGATCCGGGTTTTTAAGAAACGAGATTGGTCTTCTGCAGCTGAAAAACAGGGTTTCAGTCATTGAATCCCCGGTGGAAAGTGTGAAAAACCGTTTTGATGCGGTCACATTCAGGGCTTTCAGGCAGCTGGATGAGTATGCGGATTATCTGTTTAATCTACTAAAACCGGGCGGTTTTCTCTTTGCCTACAAAGGAAAGCGTTCGGTGATCGACATAGAACTGGAAAAACTCGGTTCTCCTGTCCGCAGTGAGGTCATCCGGGTGAAAGTCCCTTTTTCAGACAAGGAACGGCATCTCGTTATATTGCAGCGGACTCGGTAAGGGAGTTCAGCTTCTTCATCAGCTCAGGTTTTTCAATGAGGTCTATAAGCCGGGCTTCCACAAATTGTTTCGCTTCCGGGGTGAAGTCACCTGCAGTAATACAAAATGCCCTTCCTGCTCTGACATCTTTGGTTTTTGCATAAAGATCCCTGAGCAGAAACTCGCCTGTCTGTCCGGTGCTTCTCATATACCGGAAAAGGATTACATCCTCCCATTTCCTGGTACTAATCTCTGCCAGGATATCCGCATATTCTGCTTTTCTGACTGAAATATCGGTAATTTTAATCCGGGCGTTGGGATAAAAGGAAGCGGAAAGCCGTCTGCAGAGAGCAACAAAGTCAGAAGTCTGGGAGATCAGATATGTCTGCAGATTTTGATTGGAGGTAAGCTCCTCGTACTTGCTCAGAAGTTCCGTGATGTCCCTGTATTCTCCCGCAGCTTGTTTTATTTCTTTAAGCAGAGCTACAGCCCTGACAATATTATGGGTAAGAATATAGGTAGCTGCCAGTTGATACTTCAGCTCCAGCTGAACCTTCTGAGGCAGGTTTTCGTGCTTTAGGCCGATCTCAAAGTCCATAATGGCTTTGTCATGCTGATTCTTCGCATTATGGATTGTTCCTGAAAGGAGTGCCGCCTGGGGACCGATAACCGGATCAGGACGAAGATGGAGAAAGAGTTTCAGGGCATGATCGACCTGCCCCAGTTTGTGATAACACTGCCCCAGAGAAAAAATGCTTTCCTTGTCCATGGGATCGTTATCAATCACTCTCCGCAAAAGGAGGGCTGCTTCCTTGTACTTTGACAGCCTGAAGAGGCTCTTCCCGAGATATTTTGAGCATTCGAGGTGTTCGGGATTCTGTTTCCGCGCCTTAAACAGAAGGGCTGCAGCTTTTTCGAACTGTTTTTTCTTGTACTCCAAAACTCCGAGGTTAAAGTCGACTTCAAAGACATCCTGTTTCATCCCTCTGCAGATCATCAGGGCTTTGTAAGCTTCCTGGATCCTGTTCAGCTGCAGAGCACTGAGGGCATATTTAAGGGTAATGCCGAACTCATCGAGCTCTTTGTTGGTAGCGCAGTGATCGATCAGCATGTTGTAGGAGGTGAAAGCTTTCTCGAAATTATGGTTTGTATAGTAATTTTCTGCAACTACCATCAGCGCTTCGCTGTCCTCCGGGTTCTGTGCCAGCCGTTTATTGGCCTCTTTCAGCAGCGTGGAGGCGGATTTTGCCCTGATTTTCTTTTTTTTTGAGGAACTTTCGTTATCCCCCTTTTTTTTACCGGACAAAATGACGAAAATTAAAACAGCACCTAAAACGAATAGTACTACAGGTATAAGAAGTATATATGCCGAGCTCATGAGGTAATTATGATTGAGAGTCCGCTAGAAGTCAATAAAGAAAAGATGTTGACAAACCATATATTGAGATTTAGTCTTGAGTGTAAGAATTAAGGAAGGTAGCACGTTGGATGAGAAGAAAAAAATAGGTATAAAGATTGCTGATGGAACTTATTTCCCGGTTTTAGAGGGAAATACGGATAAAAAAAAGAGACTTGTCCTCACTACGGTGAACGACAACCAGACGAGCGTGCAGATAGACCTGTATGAAGGAGTTGGAGAGGAATTTGCGGATCCTGTCTACGTAGGAACCATGGTTATAGAGAATATTGCCCCTGCTGAAAAAGGTACTCCTGAAATTGAGATGGTAATGGGACTGGGAGAGGACAACGTTCTCAGTGCCTCAGCAAAGGACCTTGCTTCCGGCCTGGAGGAATCTTTGAGTGTCAGTGTTGAATCTCTGGATGAAACAGCAGTGTATGATGTACCGGAGTTTGCCCTGGAGGATGAGGATCTCGAGTTTGATGATGATATGTTCGGTGAAGAAACAGAGGAGGAACGTGAGGAATCAGACATTGAAAGTGAGCAGGACTCCTCCTTTCAGGAGGTAGCGGAGGCTTTCGATGAGCCCTCTCTGGAAACCGGTTCATCCAGTGAGGAGCCGGAAGGGGATCTTCACGTTGAGCGGGTAGAACCGGCTGCACGAAAACGGGGGATGAATCCCTTTTTGATCCTGCTTCTGGTTCTTGTTGCTCTCGGATTGCTCGGCGGTGTGGCCTACCTTGTTTATAACAGTTTTTCAGATGAAAAAGTGCCTGTTCTGCAGGCGCAGGAGAATGTTAACAGTACAGAAGATGCCTCCAAGGCGGTAACCGTTAAAGAGGGAGGAGACAGGACGGCGCAGCCTGCTGCTGCGGAAAGTAAAGCAACTGCAGCAGAAAAAAGCAAACCGGTTCCCCCTGCCTCAGGGAGCCCTCCGGAAAAAAGTCCTGTTCCGGCTGTACAGGCTGCCAAAAAAAGTGTAAATACTGACCAGGGGGTATGGTATAGAATCCGTTGGGGTGATACACTCTGGGGCATATCTTACTCTTTTTATAAATCGCCGACTATGTATGCTAAAATTGTTAAAGAGAACAAAATTAAAGATCCAGACCTTATATTTGCAGAAACAAGAATATTTATACCTGAAGAGTAGCTTTCTATTCTTTATCTTTTTTATAGTAACCTTTAATTATCCGCAACTCCTGTACGGAGAGATTTCCCCTGCTTCGGTCCCGTTTTTTAAGGCTCTATCGGTAAAAGGAAAGAGTGATCCGGAACAGGTAAAGAGCTTTCTTCGGGAAAGTGCCATCAACGCCCGTGAACCGGTAAAAAGTGAAGCCCGGCGGACATTGCTGGAGGTCCTGTACGGGGAGGAGAACTATTTTGCGGTATCTGTACTCGGAGAAACCTTTCTTGGTGAAAATCCCGGGGAAAAGGGGATTGCCCTTTTTACAGCTCTTGCTTTTCTTGAATTAAAAGACTATAACGCGGTACTGAGAGTAGGCACTCTGGCTGATTATAGAAACGATACAGGCCTGCTGTATACGGTGCTGATGGCGGAAATTGCCGGTAATAAACCTGGTATGGGGGATAATCTTGTTCGTTTCCTGCTTGAAACTCCGGTCATAGCATCCGGGGGAACCGTGCTGCGCGGTCCGCTGAAGGACAGGACAAAAACCCTTTTCACCAGTGTAGAAAAGCATCTTAAAGAAGCAGGTACCTATTCAGCTCTGCCATCCATGGTTAAAACGCTGCTTTCTTTTAGAATATATGCAGAGAACAGGAAATTTATCTCTGCTGCCGGTGAAGCAGTGAAAATCATCTCTACCGGGAATTCAGAGTATCTATCTGTCGGGATTGCAGACTATGCGGCCAGAATATTTGCCCTGGCCGGGAGATCCTCTGCAGGGATCGAAGCTTTTGAACGGGGGATATCCCGGGGAGAAAACGGGGATCTGCCGGATTCTATCCTGGAACACCTGTATTGGGGTGCAGGATATCTTGCAGGCAGACGGGGATTTACCCCGAGGGCGCTTGATTACTATACCCGGGGGATGGAACATGCTTCCGGCTCTTTTCATGACAAACTTTTGTGGTATTGGTATTCCCTGATTCTGCACCGTTCCGTTTCTGATGCTTTGGCAAAGCTTGATGAGCTTACCTCTTTATGGATCGATCCGGCCTACTTCAGTGATCTTCTCTCCGATCTTTCCGCTGAACTGATCAGAAAGGGAAATTGGGAAGGTATACGGGGAATGCTGGAAAAGTTAAACGGAAAGGCGGATGGTGATGTAATCTCCCGCATTTCATATTTTACAGCAAGGGCAGCCCGTGAGGGGTTTCTGGATGCCGATGAAACAGAGATAGAGCGGTGGTTTAACCTCTCTATTGAGTCGGGAGAGGGTCTGGCATCGGGGTTATACTACAAGATCATGTCCACAGCTGCCCTGGAAAAAGACTCCGGTGGAATAAACGGAATATTCAGAATCGATAACAGTTCTGCAGCCGTTCCCGGCAAAGACTGTGATGAGCTGCTCTACGGGGCAATAACCTTTGAACTGTCTGATTACGGAAAGGGAGTTCTGGAAAACTGCCGGGAACGGTTTTCCCTTACTGCCGTAAGGGCATTCGCCGCTTTCCTGAAGGAAAGCGGCGACTACATAAATTCCATCAGGATACTGAACAGGTATCTTGCTGCACTGGGGTATGCTGCTTCGGAGGATGACATAAGGATCCTGTACCCCGATGCGTACAGGAAAGGAATCGAAGAGACTGCTTTGGAAGAAGGGATCCCTGTTTCGGTTTTGTATGCGCTTATCAGGGAGGAAAGCCACTTTTCAGCGGATATAGTTTCTGCTGCGGGAGCGGTGGGGTTAAGCCAGCTTATGCCCTCTACCGCCGGGGATGTCGCTTCGCGGATGCGGATGAAGACTCCGGTTCTTACAGATCCGCAGATCAACATGAAGCTGGGCGGATGGTATCTTCAGAATCTTATGAGCAGGACCGATTCTGTTATTCAGGCACTCTTTGCCTACAACGGAGGGCTGACCAGGGTAAGGAGGTGGAAGAAAGAGTATTCTGCACTTCCCGAGGACCTCTTTCTGGAGGCGATTCCTTACCGGGAAACAAGTCTCTACGGGCGCAAAGTCCTTGTATCTGCGGTGATTTATGGATATCTTTACCATAACCGGAGCCTGCAGGAGATGGTTACTACTATATTCAGGAGCAAAACATGACGTATCTAAACGCAATAATTCTCGGAGCTGTCCAGGGACTGGCTGAATTCCTCCCTGTTTCGAGTTCAGGTCATCTGGTTGTTCTTCAGCATTTCATGAATCTGGAGGATATCCCCCTCCTTTTTGACATTCTTCTCCATATAGCAACCCTCTTTGTTGTTTTTATTATATTCCGGGAACGGATATGGAGGGTTATCAAGGCCCTTATTCATTACGCTGCCGGAAGAAGAGAGGATGATGATAGGGAAAACATACGGCTTTTTCTGATTATTCTGCTGGCAACGGTTTTTACCGGTGGTTTGGGCCTGTTTCTGGAAAAACTCGGTTTAGAGAAGAACGTAAAGCTGGTTTTTTCCCTTTTTATCGTTACCGGAGTTATTCTACTGATAAGCCGTATGTTTAAAGGAGAGAAAGATTACCGTTCCTCCGGGGTAAAGCAGGGGATTATTACCGGTATTGCCCAGGGAATCGGGGTGCTTCCGGGGATTTCCAGATCCGGGATTACTATTTCAGCGGCCCTCTTTTCAGGGATGAGCAGAGAACAGGCCGGAGAGTTTTCTTTCCTGCTGTCAATACCAGCTATTCTCGGTGCATTAATACTTCAGTTCAAGGATGCCGGCTCACTTTTCGAAGATATAAGTATACCGGTGGTCGCAGCAGGTATGATTAGTGCTTTTATTGTAGGGTTGATCAGTCTGAAGATCCTTCTTAAACTGATAAAAAAAGGGAATTTGTTCTACTTCAGCTTTTACCTGATACCGCTGGGAATTGCAGGATTGATCTTCTATTAAGTGAGGATGTTGTGCTAAAACGTATTTCGCTCTATCTGGCAGCAGGTTTGTTTTTTCTTGCCTTTATAGTATTTCTGCTGCTTCTCCCCCCTCTTATTTCTGTTTTCAGCGGGCAGAACAGAGCGGTAACCGCTCTTGGTTCGTTTTTCTTCAAGAGTTTTTCATACGCAGCCTTTTACATTCCGGTTTACTTTATTATAAGCGCATATCTTGTTTTGAAAGAAAAGTTCCGCAGGAGCTCTGTTGTGATACTTTTACTCTCAACGATCCCATTTTTAACCTTAAGTCTGTTCTTCAAGGTTCTTGAAGATTCTGATTCCCCTGCTGCGGTTTTTATAACCGGCTATTTTACCGGCAGGGAGGGGGCTTTCCTTCTGTTCCTTCTTTTTCTTGCAGAGCTGCTGGGAATCTTTGTTGTGTATTTGAAGTTTAAAGGAGCTTCGCTGCCCGGGGATAAGGAACCTGCACTTGAACTGCCTGCTCCGGGGGAAGTAATGCCTTCAAAGGATGTGGAAACTTCCCGGGTTGATGAAAAAGGCAAGGGGAGTTCTCTGATACCTTACGGTCTTCCTGATGTCCCCCGGTTCAAAAAGGGGGAAGATCCCTTTTTTGAAGAGGATTATGTCCAGGAGGAGGCTGAAGAGGATAATTACCCGGATTACCAGTCAGAGCAAGAGCCTGAGCAGGAAGTTGACGAGGCCCCGGACCGGGAGGAATCTGCAGATATAATTGACTCGGCTCCTCCCTTCAAACTGGAAATGCAGAAGGTTACACCGAAAACAAAGAGTACAAAGTATGAGATCCCGGCGGATAAGATTTTAAACAACTACACCGATTCCCATTACTGGATAATAGACGATGAGACCCGCAAGTCAGCGGATATCCTCAAGACAACCCTGGAGGAGTTCAAGATAAAAGCAGAGGTTACGGGAATTAAAAAGGGTCCGGTAATTACCATGTTTGAGATCCTTCCGGCTCCGGGGGTAAAGCTTTCAAAGATCGTAAATCTGGCAGATAACATAGCCTTGAGACTGGCTGCATCACGGATACGAATTGTTGCTCCCATTCCGGGTAAACACGCAGTGGGAATAGAGGTCCCCAACAAACACCGGGCAATTGTTTCCTTCAGGGAGATGCTGGATGATGATATTTTTACCAGAAAGGGAGTTGAGATTCCGGTGGTTCTGGGAAAGGACATAACCGGGGAGTCGAAGATAGTGGATCTGGTTCAGACTCCTCATCTTCTTATTGCCGGCGCTACCGGCTCCGGGAAATCAGTTTGCGTTAATTCGATAATCTGCTCCATTCTGTACAAACGCCGTCCGGAAGATGTACGGTTGATACTGATAGACCCCAAAATAGTGGAATTGAAACTCTACAACGATATCCCCCATCTTTTAACCCCGGTAATTACAGAACCCAAGAGAGCATTTCAGGCACTGCAGTACTGTATCTATGAAATGGAGCGGAGGTATGCGCTTCTGGATTCTCTCGGAGTCAGGGATATCAGAGCCTATAACAAAAAGCTTAAAAAAGGCAAATATGCTGCAGAGCCGCTTCCCTATATCGTAGTAATAGTGGATGAGTTTGCCGATCTCATCGCGACATCGGGAAAGGAGCTGGAAGCAACCCTTGCCAGGCTTGCCGCAATGGCCCGGGCAATCGGTATCCATCTGGTTCTTGCTACCCAGCGCCCGTCCATAGATGTCATTACCGGGCTGATAAAGGCAAATGTTCCCAGCCGGATTGCCTTTATGGTGGCAAACAAGATAGATTCAAGAATTATTCTGGATTCTGTAGGTGCAGATAAGCTTCTCGGTCAGGGAGACATGCTCTTTGCTTCATCTTGGGATCCTGCTCTCACCAGAATTCAGGGAGCTTTTGTCTCCGACGATGAAGTCGAGCGGCTTACTGATTATGTAAAAACGCTGGGAGAGCCGGATTATATAGATGAAGAGATTTTTTTTGACAGCGAAGAAGACGATACACCGGATGACAACTATTCGGTAAACGATCCTTTAATGAGCAAATCCATTGAGATTGTCGCAGCTGCCGGAAAGGCCTCAGCTTCCTATCTGCAGCGCAGACTCAAGATAGGATACAACCGGGCTGCAAGAATCGTGGAGGAGATGGAGATGCGGGGAATAGTCGGTCCGCCGAACGGAAGCAAACCCCGGGAAGTGATCCATATTCCTGAGAAGTACAGGGAGAACTGATAATGAAATACGCAATAAAAAATCTTGAACTGGTATCGGAGAGTGAACTTACCGTTCCTTTGACAAGGAAAGAGGTGTTTTTTAGTTTCAGCGTTTACGAATCGCTTTCCGTCCGGAACGGAAAGCTGAAAGACGGGGTTGATCATGTGGAAAGATTCTTTGAATCAGCAGATCTTCTGGGACTTTCTCATCCGCTGACTGAAGAAGCAGTAATAAAAAGCCTGGGTTTATTGATAGATAAGAACAATATAACAAACTGTACGATAAAGCTTCAGCTTATCGGCGGAGACAACCCTCTTTTCTTTGCATTTGGAGCCCCCGCTCCGGTTTATCCCGATAAATACTACACCGGAGGGGCTAAGGTTGTTTCGTATGAGGGTGAGCGTATTATGCCCCGGGTAAAATCAAACTGCCTCCTTTTAAATTACCTCGCATCGCGGTATGCTGCCGAGAATGATGCGCTGGATGCTCTTTTGGTAAACAGGAACGGTGATGTTATGGAAGGATCCCGGTGTAATGTTTTCGCATGTAAGGAAAACACGTTGTACACCCCCGGGGACAATGTCCTTTTCGGAGTAACCAGAAAACATGTTATTGAATTGGCAGATGAGATGGGGTATGATGTAGTATATGAGGATCTTGGCCTCGAGGAGATGAAATCTGCGTTTTATGATGAGATATTTATCACCAGCACGAGTATGGGTGCTGTACCGGTAAGGATGATTGATGATATAATCATCGGGAACAGTTTCCCGGTATCGGCAAGGTTTAATTCCAGCGGAGGTTTATAAGGTAGATGACAGGTCGGAAACCAACCATTGTCGTTCCGTTTTCGAATTCCTGCAGCGACGAGGCTTGTCAAGATATTTTTTTGTATCTCCGTCCCGAAAGCAACGGCATAAAAGTGGAAAGTGCCATTATGAGGGGGCTTTCCGGAAAGGAAGAGTACAGAGAGCGTATCAAGCTGGTGTATCTGGCCAATCTGCCGGGGAGTTTTCTGGTTCAAAAAGGAGTAGTCAGGAATCACTATAAAGCCCGTTATATTTTTGCAAGACTGGGGGGTAAAATTTTTACTCCCTACATGAAGCGGCGGTTTTCCGAGTATTTCGGAATCGAGTACACCGGTTCCCGGGTGATTGGCGCCTATGAAGCATTGCATAATTTACATATTACCGAAGATGAGCTGTTTGATACCTGGGTCCCTGTGGAGAATATGCTTATTGTAGACGGGCAGGTAATTAAAAAGATAGGAGATGTCTATGTTGTTAACAGCGACATCCCGGCAATTTTACATAAGAATAACAATAAAACAGATATAGCTGTCATGATATTCAGGACTCACTATACCGGGGAAGAATTCTACCGGGTAATTCAGGATATTACCGGATTGCTGGTGGAGGAGGGAATTCTTCATTCCAAAAGCATGTTCTCCCGGGTGTTCCACTATTCCAAGGGTCCTTTTGAACAGATTCTGGATGCAGTAGGGTTTCTGTACAATGAGAGGGGGGAGCATCTCCCGCTGGAAAAAATCCGTTTCTACAAGTATCTTGTAGACAGGGGGATAGCTCCTGAATCGATAAAACAAACCCTGACTAACCCCATCTTTTTGTTTGACACAGAGGGAAGAGAGGAAGAGGATTCCATCTTTGTAAAGACCAGGAATATGGAGTATTCTGAATCCATGGGATTGATAAACAGGGCAAAAGCCCAGATATTTCTGGATATCTATGACAGACTATAACAAGAAAGAGAAGAGATGAAATTTACAGATTTTGATTTAGACGAAAAATTATTAAAAGGGATAGATAAAGCCGGATTTACCGATTGTCTCCCGGTTCAGGAAAAGAGTCTTGAATACACCCTGGCAGGTAAGGATGTCAGTGTAAAATCGCAGACCGGTTCAGGGAAAACAGCAGCTTTCATGATTCCAATTCTTCAGTACTTCTGTACAGCACCGGAAGACAAAAAGGTAAAGGCGCTGATAGTGGCCCCTACCAGGGAGCTTGCCGTTCAGATTGAGAACGATGCACGACTCCTGGGATCGGAAATCGGAGTAACCATAGCGAGCTTTTACGGCGGAGTAGGGTACCGGAAACAGGAAGATTCTCTGCTCAAGGGGACGGATATTATAATAGGAACTCCCGGACGACTTCTTGATTTCGGAAAGAGCGGGAAGATTAACTTCAAGGAGATTGGGAAGGTTGTTGTCGATGAGGCGGACAGACTCTTTGATATGGGGTTTTATCCTGATATAAAGATGATGATGAAAATGCTCCCCCCCAGAGAAAAAAGGCAGACTATGCTGTTCAGTGCCACCTTAAGCAGCAGAGTCCAGAACCTGGCATGGGATTTCATGAACATGCCGGAACAGATAGAGATGGAATCACAGAGTGTAACTGTAGAGGAGATATCCCAGGTGCTCTACCATGTCAGTACGGCTGAGAAGATGTCCCTTCTTCTCGGGATATTGAAAAAACTTGATCCGGAGAATGCAATCATCTTTACGAATACCAAGTATGCTGCTGTGGAGGTTGCCGAAAGACTCGAGCTGAACGGTTACCACGTTATGTATATAATGGGTGATCTGCCCCAGAAAAAGCGGCTTTCGGTAATAAAGAAGGTAAAATCCGGGGAGGTTAAGTTCCTTGTTGCCACCGATGTGGCTGCCCGGGGTCTGCATATTGATGATCTTGAGCTCGTCATAAACTACGATATTCCTGAAGACTTCGAGAACTATGTACACCGGATAGGAAGGACAGCACGGGCCGGGAAATCGGGGAAAGCAGTAACCTTTGCATGTGAAAAGTTTGTCTATGGCCTTGAAGCTATCGAGAAATACATAGGATTTAAAATTCCGGTTGAGTGGGCTGGAGAAGATCTTTTTGCAGTGGATAAGAGTGCCGGAGTACGGCTGAATATCCGCAGAAATGATCGACGTCCCGGCGATTCTCACCGTTCCCGTGACAGGGGGAGGCCCGGTGGAAGGGGAGCCTCCCGGCGCGGGGGCAGTTCAGAGAGCAGAGGAAGCAGAAGGCCGTCGGAGAGCCCCCGGGGGAGGAAGCCTTCAGGGAAACCGGCTGAAACAGGGCGGGGACGGAGCACTCATCCAGGAAAGTATTCCGGAGGAGGAAGATCTTCAGAGAGAAAATCTGCTGCTCCTGGAGTAAATAGAGGCAAACCCGTTGCCGGGGCAAGAAAACCAGTACCAGGAAGACCGAATGCAGGAAAACCGCCGGTGAAAAAGCTTACCTCCTCCAGTACGGCAGAAGAGCGGCTGGCTTACTACAAGGCAAAGTACGGAGAAGACTTCAAATTTTCTGAGCCCCCGAAGAAAACTTCAAAAGAGGCTCAAAAAAAGAAAGGCGGTATCCTTTCTAAACTATTTGGAAAAAAATGAAAGAATATCTTATCGGTATAGATGCCGGCGGATCGAGCACACGGGCTTTTCTGTTTGATTCCACCGGTATGATTGTTGCCCGTGAAGCCATGAAGGCGCTTACCCTCCATCCTGAGGATGGAGCTACGGAACATGACCCTGTTGATCAGTGGAATGTTCTCTACTCAGTAATAAAAAAACTTATTGACAGCCACACTCCCGGAGCCGGGAGTATCCGGGGTATAGGGATAAGTGTGCAACGGACAACCTTTACTCTTTGGGACAGAGAAAGCGGTAAGGCCTGCTGTAACTTCATAAGCTGGGCAGATGTCAGAGCTGCTGAGGTAACCGACCGGATGAATGCTTCCATCAAGTGGAAGCTTATTAAAGCGGGAGCTTTTATCGCCGGCAGGATTACCCGGAGCACGATGCTCAGGGCAACAGGGATGCTGAAATTTGTTACAGACCATGCCCTGACCCGTTTGAAATGGCTTTTTGAAACCAGGGATGATATCTACCAAAAGGCTTTGAAGGGGGAATTATTATTCGGGACTCTCGATACCTGGTTTGTTTACATGCTGACGGGAGGAAGAAAACATCTCACTGATACCTCCAACGCTGCTTCTACTTCCCTCTATAACCCCTTCGACTTCAAGTGGAATTCCATTTTCTGCAGACTTTTCAAGATACCCATGAACATATTCCCCGGCGTTAAACAGACCGCTGATGACTTCGGGGAAACTGATCCGGATCTTTTTGGCGCCCCGATCCCTATAAGGGCGGTTGTGGGAGATCAGATGTCGGCCCTTTTCGGACATAAATGTTTTAAAAGGGGAGATGTAAAGATCTCGCAGGGATCAGGTTCTTTTGTGGATATCAACATGGGCTGCAAGCCGAAGCTTTCACGGCGGGGTTTGTTTCCTGTTATTGCGTGGACTTTAAAAGGAAAGACTGCCTACATGCTGGAAGGGTACGTAGCTACGGCGGGAAGGCTTATTGACTGGCTCGGCCACGGAATAGGGCTGTCCGATACTCCGGCGGTTCTGAACGAACTCGCAGCACAGGCGGAGGATTCCGATGGTGTTGTATTTGTTCCTACCCCTTCGGGTATCCGGTTCCCCTACTTCCGCCCCACGGCCAGGGGTTCCATTTTGGGGTTGTCTTTAAATACCCACCGCAGGCATGTTGCCAGAGCGGTCATGCAGGGAATTGCCATGAGAATGGTTGACATCCTTGAGGGGATAGAAAAAGATACCAAGGTTCATATAACCGGGATAAAAACAGACGGGGGCGTAAGCAGGTCGGATGTTCTCCTTCAGTGCCTTGCAGATCTGAGCGGATTCCCTGTTTCCCGTTCAAATGAGTTTGAGATGGCTGCTGTCGGTGCTGCATACTTTGCGGGAATATCCACAGGGTTATGGAACGGACTTGATGATCTGGAAAAACTGCCCGCCCCTTACACGGTGTTTAATCCTTCGGAAGATACCCGGAAAAGAAAAGCTGTAAAGGAGAGATGGCACAAAGCACTTAAGGCAGTGCTGTAGAATGAATGGAAAAACTTGATTTTAGAAGATTGAACAAAATACTTGCCATGCTTATGGATAAAGCCGCCTCGGATTTCCCCGAGAAATCGGAAGTCTCGCTGCAGTGGACCTACATGCATCTTTTCAGCTGCAGTCAGCTCATAAAGGTTTATGCCCTGAAACAGGGACTTTCACAGGAGCTCGCTGCAATTGCAGCAGCTCTCCACGATTACGGGCTGCTCTGTACCGGTATCAAAGACAATCATGCTGAAACAGGAGCGGATCTTCTGGATGATTTTCTGGACAGATACAACACTATGTACGGCGAAAGAAGGGGGCTTGTTACCGGGGAGGAACGGAGTATAATAATACATGCGGTGCGTCATCATAGCGAGAAAGAAGATATTTCGGATGAACCGTACCTGGAACTCTTGAAGGATGTGGATTCTCTGGACAGGTATCTTCACGGAGTACCTACAGGGGGGGCCTATCTGAAACGGGTACAGCGGTACATATAATAATGAGGATCAGAGAGGCAGGGTTTTGATGAGAAATATATTTTTTTATACAGTATTTGCAGTTCTTCTTATTCCGGTATTTATTGTTGCGGTGATTCCTCCGGGAGTGTTTAGACTTTTTGGGAAGCGTGATCTTGCCGAAAGGTACCTGAAAAAGCTGAGCAGGGCATATTTTGGATTTTTAATAAAGGTAAGCGGCAGCACACTGCAGGTCGAAGGAGCAGAAAACCTTCCGGAAGAGGGGGGGAGTATCTGTCTGGTAAGTAATCACCAGAGCTATTTTGATATTTTGATTATTGAAGCTGCTACCCCCTTTCTGGTAGGGTTTGTTGCAAAAAAAGAACTGACCCGGCTCCCGATTTTAAGTACATGGATGAAAGTGCTGGGGTGTGTACCCATAGACCGGAAAAGTCCCCGATCGGCGGTGGAGGCTATAAACAAAGGGGTTGAGTCGATAAAGAACGGCAACCCTCTGGTCCTTTTTCCCGAAGGGACCAGAAGCAGAGGACAGAAGATGAACAGGATAAAACCCGGAAGCCTGAAATTGGCCATAAAATCGGGAGCTGTTATCATCCCCATAACCATAAATCATTCATACCGTATCTATGAGGAAAATTCGAGAGTTTGTGCTGCTGATGTTTTAGTCATTATCCATAAAGCGATCGATACAAAGCTTGAAGAAAACAGTGATTCCCATAAACTGGCAGAGAAGCTGCAGCAGGTTATAGAAAGCGGTCTTGCTGCTGACTAAGATTTCCTGGTATCCTCTCTTCTCCGTTTAAGATATCCTTTATTGAGCAGATCCCGGTACACTGATGGGCTGATAAATATCTTGATCCCCCTGAGCAGCTCCTTTTCGTGATTCGCCTCCAGATTTTTTAGCGCTCTCCTTATGGCAGGATCCGCTCCGGTGAATGTTTTCATGGTTAATAAAGTCTTATCCAATAGGCCCATATCCTGAATCTAACATAAAAAAGCCGGTATTGCTACCGGCTTTCATTCATTTTGCACCAATCCCGGTGTACTCACCGGGATTGGCAGATCCTACGCTGCTTTGATCTTTATTGATTTAGGTTTTTTCTCAGGCTTCTTTGTAATAGTGACTGTCAGAACGCCGTTTTTAAATGCAGCTTCGATGGAGTCGATGTCTGCATCTTCGGGAAGAGAAAAATTCCTGGAAAAGGAGAAGCTTCTTCTCTCTTTTATAAGATACTGTTCATTCTTTTCGTCTTTCTTCTCTTCTTTCTCTTCCTCTTTTACTGTCGAAATAAAGAGATTCCTGTTTTCAACCTTTACAGCAATGTCCTTCTCAGACAGTCCGGGAAGTTCAGCCTCAATTACATACCGGTCCTTCTTATCCATTATATCAACGTCAGGCATTCTGCTCATCAGGTCAGGACCTGTAAAAAAGCTCTCCAATGATCTGTCAAAATCTCTCCAAAGATCTGCCGGTCTCCTTACTAAATATGTCATATCGCACCTCCGTAAATTATTTTTCTTT
>QNBL01000002.1 GCA_003641695.1 Spirochaetota bacterium | reverse complement strand
TCAACAGGAACAAGAGGGGTATATCCCTCCCTGAAACTTATTATAGCGGTGTCCTTTATTACAGGAAGTGCTTCACGGTACCGCCACATGGAGTAGTATCTATTCCTGACCATATCAGGTTCAAAACGAAACTCATGGATAATATCCAGCAATCCGCCGCAGGTACATTGCCAGATTACTTCAGATGAAGGGTATGTTTTCCCGCATTCAGTACATAAATATTCCATTAAGTTCCCCGTTCTCTCACAATACAAAAAGAGAGGAAGCAGCTCTTCCTCTCTTAAAAATACCTGCTCTCAAAAAGTACTTCAAGCTCTCCACTTGTCCATATCGACTTCTTTTTCACTTTTGGCAACCAGCAGGGTTCCTGTCATATCTCCGGTAACATTGACACTTGTTCTACCCATATCGAGAATGGCATCAATGCCCAGAATCATTGCGTAGGCGGCTGCGACCGGGGTTCCTGCTTCAACAGGCAATCCGACACTGTTCAATACCATAAGCAGCATGATTGCTCCTGCTCCGGGAACTCCTGCTGTTCCTATTGATGCCAGCACAGCCGTTATGATAACAGTAATCTGCTGACCGAAAGAAAGGGGCATTCCAATAGCAAAACCGATAAACAGGGCACATACTCCCTGATAGATAGCTGTTCCGTCCATATTGATTGTAGCACCCAGAGGCAGAGTAAAGGAGTATACCTTTTTTGAAACTCCAAGGTTTTCGTCTGCAGTACTCATGGTAACGGGAAGTGTTCCACTGCTGCTTCGGGTTACAAAAGCTGTAACCATGGGAGTTTGTGCTTTCTTGAAAAATTTTGCAGGACTGAATTTATTAAGGAGGAGAAGGCCTCCGTATATAATAACAACATGCAACAGGTACCCCAAATAAGAAGCCAGTGTTACCATTCCCAATGGGCCCACAGCTTTTGCACCCTGCTTTGCAAATACAACTGCAATAAGAGCAAATACACCGATCGGAGCATACTGTAATACTCCCCGCACTATCATGTACATAACTTCTGCTGTACCGTCAAAAACATCAAAAAGAACAGTTCCAACCTTTTTTAAACGCTCTTCCTTGCTTGACTTAAGATACGAAATACCGATACCGAAAATCAGTGCAAAAAAGATTGTCGGAAGAACTGCACCGGAAGAAAGGGATCCAAAGGGGTTCTTTGGAACTATGGCAAGAAGGGTATCAATGAATTTAGGCTGCTTTAATGCCCTTCCCGCTGCATCGGCAGCTGTTCCCAAGGCCAGGCCCATGCCCGGTTTAAAAATATTCCCCATTAAAAGTCCAACTGCTACTGCAAAAGCAGAAGTGAAAAGATAAAAAAGGATAATCTTAACCCCCACTTTCCCCAGTTCCGAAGGGCTGATACTTGCAGCACCGACAACAAGAGAAGCCAGAATAACCGGCATGACGATCATCTTCAAGAGTCTTACAAACAAAGCACCGAAGGGATTTACCCAGGCAATAGACGGCCCGACAATAACGCCGACCAATGCCCCGAGAACCAACCCCAGCAGGATACGTAAAAGAAGATTTGACTTGAAGTACCAGTCAAAAATCCCTTTTTTAGCATCATTTCCCATACAATCCTCCAATAGATAATAATTATTACTCCAGTAGACCATGAAAAGGGGGATCCTGATAGTATCCTTTTATATGATATTTTTAGAATTATGGCTCAAAAGCAGTCTGGAATATACACCATTTGGTGTATCTATATGAGGTTTTCATCCATAACTTTTTTCATAAATTCTACTTTGGAGTTTACTTCCAATTTTCTATAAATGTGAAGAATATGTTTTTTAACCGTTGAAGCAGCGATATTATACCGTTTGCTGATCTCTCTGTATGTTAACCCCTCTACAATGGCACGGAGAACTTCGTTTTCCCGGGGAGTGAGGTTATAGTCTTTTTTATCTTTTGTTACAGTCTCTTTTCTGAATTCCTGAAGAATGGTGCTCGCAATTGTGGGGCTGATGGGGGACCCTCCGATATGAATGCTTTTAATTTGGGAAATAAGTTCTCCCGGTTTGGTATTTTTCAGGATATAACCGGTAGCTCCTGCCTGTATTGCATTAAGAATTTTTTCTTCCTCCTCAAAGATCGTTAAAATAAGAATAGCAATGTGCGGATAGTCTTTTTTAATAATAGGGGTTGCCTCAATACCGCTTATCCCCGGCAGCCCTATATCCATAAGGATTATATCGGGAATAGTCAGAAGGGGAAAAGAATCTATAAAGGTCTCTGCTTTTTTATAGGTTTTTATAACAGAAATTTCAGGATCAGCATCTATAAGATACTTAAGTCCCTGCCGTACTTCATCTATATCTTCAATAATTGAAATCTTAATCATTACTGGTATTCCTTATTGGTATGGTAATAAGATAGCGCACTCCAGAACCGGAAGAAGTTTTTATTTTAATAGTACCGTTTATGGTAGTGATCCGTTCCCGTACGCTAGTCAGTCCATACCCGTCCGTAATGGTGTCCTTGTCAAATCCTTTCCCGTTATCTTTAAAGAGAAGCATGAATTTATTTCCGGCGACACGGACATCAATCGTTACAACAGAAGCTCCCGAGTGTTTCAGTACATTTGTTACCAGCTCCTGAAGAATATGTTCAATTTCAAATCGAATATGCCGGGGGATGCTGTTTATTGCTTCTCTCTGTTTGATTTTATATTTTAATTCAATATCTTTTAGCTTTAATCTATTTTTTATGGTACCGAAAAAAAACCGGGTAAAGTCAATTATGGTCCGCTGGTCACCATGCTCAAAGATAATTTCCTTTAAGTCTTCGATGGCCAGGTCTGTATTTTTCTCGATTCGGGTCAGCATATCTTCCAGAACAGAAATATCGGAAGTTGAAACAGTTTTTGCAACATTATTACTGATAAATATATTGGTAAGGCGTGCACCAAGAGAATCGTGGAGATTCCTGAAGATTCTCTCCTTCTCCTCCAGTACTCTCAGACGGATATTCTCTTGTTGTAATGCACTTATTGCTTCTGTTCTTTTCCGGATTTCTTCTTCCATGGTATTTGTGTAGTTTTCCCGAATTTCAGCGAGTTGATTAAAAAGCTTTGCCAGCTCAGCAAACTCGTCACTGCCGGTTACGGGAACCCGGGCATATAATTTGCCTGCTGAGATTTGGTGCATAACAGCAGTAAGATTGGATAAATGCCTGGTAACAATGTTCCGCATAAGAAGATTTATTATAATAACAAGAATAAAAATAAGTATTATATCTGTAAAGAAAATTACTTCGATGGTATTGTTTGAAAATTCCATTATAGTATGATATGGAAGTGCCACGAGAAGAATCCAGCCGGTGGAGCTATTTACCTTATAAGAGACAAACATTTTTTCCGAAGCTATGTAATCGGTAAAGGTTCCTTCAGATCCCCGTATATTGAGAAATGATGGATACTTTTTAAGTTTTGTCACATTATCGTGGATGCTTTCAAACTGGCTGGCTATAATTTCATAGTTTTTATTGAGTAAAATTATCCTGCTGTCCCGGCCGGCATTAATGATGTTTACTATTTTGTTAAGCCCCTGTAGAATAATATCAATCCCCAATACCCCTGCAAAAGTATCATTCTCTGAATATACAGGAATAACACCGGTTATACCAAGAGCTTTAATACTGGCATAAATGTAGGGCTGTGAAACAGTAAATTGTTTTTCTTTTTCACCTACCCGATACCAGGGGCGTTTTCGGGGATCATATCCTTCCGGAAATGTTGGTGAATTATCGGTAAATCCTTCGCCAATTCCCCACTCATACATTTTCCCCTGCTTTGTCCCTAGATAGATTGCTCTTAAATATTCTTTTCTGGACCGTACCGCCGATAGAAAAATGTTTTTCATCTCTGCAGTATTAACGCTCTGGACAGCCCTGTAGCCGGCAAGGGAGTTTGCAAGACTCTCAATCTCTGAAAAGAAGAGATCAATTTTGGAGTTGGTTTCATACAACACGGTGGAGGCATATTCTCTGGACTTTTCTATTGAATAATTTCTAAATATTCTAAAACTGAGAAAAAGAAGGATACTGAAAAACAGTACTACGGTAAAAGAAATGGCCATGGTAAACTTTGCCTGGACACTTGTGGATATACATTCCATTGTATGTATCAGCATAGTCGTCTCAACGGGGATAAGTCAACACTTAATTCCCGGGTGATTATATGAAGGGATGGTACTTGTTATTGCATATCTACCCATTACCATTCATTCCTTGATTTGGTTTATACGAAAGACAACCACCTTGACAAAGGGTAACCAAATTTATATATTTTAGTTCCAGTAAATGAAATGTTGGAGAGGTGTCCGAGTGGTCGAAGGAGGTAGTCTTGAAAACTATTGAACCGCAAGGTTCCGTGGGTTCGAATCCCACCTTCTCCGTAGGAGACCAGCGGGATTAGAACGGGTACGAAGGCGGTTCGGCAGAACCGGAAGCAATGCACGATGCATTGCGCCACTGAGTACCCCCGGACCCGAGTGCTTCAGACAGGATGTCTGGAGCAGGAGGGCGAATCCCACCTTCTCCGTACTTATTTGCTGATTTACGACTTTGGAGAGGTGCGAGAGCGGTTGAATCGGGCTCCCTGCTAAGGAGTTGTACGGGTAACTGTACCGAGGGTTCGAATCCCTCCCTCTCCGTTTTTTATACTGTCTGGATGAGAAACCAGGGGATTCGAACGGGTACGAAGGCGGTTCGGCAGAACCGGAAACAATGCACGATGCATTGTGCCACTGAGTACCCCCGGACCCGGAAGCTTCAGACAGGATGCCGGAAAAGGGAGGGTTTTCCCTCCGTCTCCGCTTTTGTACCCATAGCTCAGCTGGATAGAGCATTAGATTGCGGATCTAAAGGCCGGAGGTTCGAATCCTCTTGGGTACGGGACGTATTCTAGACGGGTTTGAGTCTTTCTGCGGTTCAGACTGCAGAGGATTCGAATCGAGCGAACGCCGAGCGTATGCGAGGACAAGCGCGCAGGACGCGTGCGGCAGCGAGCGAAGCGCCTGGAGGGAACCGGCAGGACGCCGGTGACCGGAAGGCGAATCCTCTTGGGTACGGGATGTATTCATGAAGGATGCTTTACGACAACTGGAGAGATGCGAGAGTGGTTGAATCGGGCGGCCTCGAAAGCCGTTGAGCTGCTTGTCAGCTCCGAGGGTTCGAATCCCTCTCTCTCCGATAGGAGAGGGGAATTCGAACGGGTATTTTGAATACTTCGGGTTGCCCCGATTTATATATGTTCCTTTATGGAGAGGTGTCCGAGAGGCCGAAGGAGTACGCTTGGAAAGCGTATGAACCCTAACCGGGTTCCGGGGGTTCGAATCCCCCCCTCTCCGCTATTCCCCTTTAGTGTTGATAGTCAGGTTCTGTGCTATCGATTGTCGCCCAACCCCGTCAGGACTGGAAGGTAGCAGCGGTAAGTGATTAATTGATGAGACACAGTCTACTTGACTGGAGCTAAAGGGGTTTTTTATGTTATACTGGAGCTGCTATGGCCTATGAAGTAACTGCAACCAAAAAAAGACCCGGAACGTTCGATGAACTGGAAGGACAGGATTTTGTCGTTTCAACCCTGAAAAGCTCACTGGAAACCGGAAAAATTGCTCATGCCTATCTTTTTTCCGGGCCAAGGGGAGTTGGAAAAACTTCTGCAGCCCGGATCCTTGCAAAATCACTGAACTGTGAAAAAGGGGTAACCGATACACCTTGCAGAGTATGTTCCAACTGTATCGAGATAGCGAGAGGAAGCTCCCTGGACGTTATCGAGATTGATGGAGCGAGTAATACATCAGTTAACGATATACGTACCATAAAAGAAGAAGTTCTTTTTGCCCCCAACAGTTCACGGTATAAAGTATACATTATCGACGAAGTACACATGCTCAGCAACAGTGCTTTCAACGCTCTGCTGAAAACAATTGAGGAACCGCCGCCTTATATAGTCTTTATATTTGCCACCACCGAACTGCACAAGGTTCCGGCAACAATCAGATCGAGGTGTCAGCAATTCAACTTCAGGCTCCTGTCCATTGACAAGATAAAGGAACTCCTTGCAAAAGCAGCTGACGAAATGAAAATCGAAGCTCATAACGATGCCCTTCTCTGGATTGCCAGGGAAGCTACCGGATCCATGAGGGATGCATACACCCTCTTTGATCAGGTTGTATCATTTTCAAACGGCTCGATAACCCTTGATGTAATCAGGGAGAAACTGGGAATCGTCGGACTGGAGACCATTGATTCTCTGGCAGAAAGTATAGCGGCAAAAGACAGTACCAAAGTACTTGAGCAAACCGGCGATATTCTCCAGAGTGGGGTGTCCATAAATCAGTTCCTGCTGGATCTAACTGTATATTTCAGAAGCATTCTATTTATTAAACAGGGAATAAGCAAAGAAGCAATACTCGGTTTTGAAAGAAGAAGATACTCCGAAAAGGTTATTGAAGCATTTTCCGTTATCCAGGTAGAAAAAATTCTTGAAATACTCCTTGAGCTCCACAGAAATTTGAAGTATTCCATCAACCGCAACTTTGAACTGGAACTTGCGCTGAGCAAAATATCCGTCATGGCAGAATACATTGCCCCGGGGGAAATACTCAGCGAGATAAAAAAGATAAAACAGGAACTTGTCAATGGTACATTTTCTGAACAAAACGTTACAGAAGCTCCTGGTTCTGAAAAAGAAAAAGAATACTCCATCTCTCTGGACCAGAAAGTAAATATCATCAACAAAATAAAAAAGTACAAACTCTCCCTTGCTTCCGCACTGGAGAAAGCTGTTTCGTGGAAGCTTAACGGATCTCTCCTGGAGCTCGTCTTCGACTCAACTTATTCAGCAAACTTTGTCAAAACAGACATTTTGGCAGTAAAGGAAACTATACAGGAAATGCTGCAGATTCAGGTTGATATAGTGGTAACTGTTTTAGACAACAATTCTGATGAGAATGTGGATGATTCGGTAGAGATGGTAAAACGGGTCTTCCGGGGTGAAGTGATAAAAGGAGATTAGAATGAATCCAATGGATATGCTGAAAAATATTCAGGAACTGCAGTCCCAGATGGGAGGAATGCAGGACAAACTTAAAACCATAACCGTGACAGGCACCTCCGGAGGCGATATGGTTCAGGTTACCATGAATGGTGCAATGGAAGTTACCAATGTACATATATCACCGGAAGCTGTTGATCCGGATGATATCCGGATGATGGAAGATCTTATCCTCGCTGCTTTCACGGATGCCAATACCAGGATAAAGGTACGCCTTGCTTCAGAGATGCAGAATCTGACAGGAGGAATGAACTTCCCTCCCGGATTCCAGGTGTAGCAATGACAGTTCTTGATCAGCTGATAAAGGAATTTTCACGCCTGCCGGGGATAGGAAAGAAGAGTGCAGCAAGAATAGTTTATCATCTTTTAAGAACAAATCCGGAAACCTCAATGAATCTTGCCGCTCTGCTTAATACCCTCCATGACAGTGTAAAAACCTGCTCCATCTGCGGGAGTTATACAGAAAATGATCCCTGCGAAATTTGCAGTAATCCAGGCAGAGACGGGAGTGTTGTCTGCGTTGTTGAACAATCCCAGGATGTTCAAACAATCGAATCCACCAGAGAGTACAACGGCTTGTTCCACGTCCTTAAAGGGGTGATCTCTCCAATTGATGGGATCGGACCGGAAGATCTCACGATACGGAAACTAATAGAACGGATTTCCTCATCCAGACACGGAAGGGAGATAAAAGAGGTAATTATCGCTACCAATCCCACGGTAGAGGGAGATACTACAGCTCTGTACCTGGTAAGACTCCTTGCACACACCGGTGTAAAAGTGTCCCGTCTTGCTTCGGGGCTGCCTGCCGGCGGCGATATAGAATATGCCGACAGACTTACCCTTACCCGTTCCCTGCAAGGGCGAACGACAATCTCCGATTAACCGGACTCCATGCATACTTGCGGATAATGCTTTTTATAGTTTTTCTGAAACTCCGCCCGCGGCTCCATTGATCCCCCGGTAGACCAGATCAAGTGAATGATATTTTTCGCTTCTATCCCTTTTTGCTCCATATAACTCCTCCCTCCCCCGGCCGTAGTGAGTAAAACCGGGCCGGCGAACCCAGCCGCCGCGGAAGGTTCCACCTTAAACCCTTCTGTATCGTACAGACGGGCAAGATAAAAAAAGAGATCCCTGTCAGGTAAAGTATAGGCTCCATCCAGATATCTTTTCATCAGTGAGCTTACAAATCCTGAAGGTCTTCCCACAGCCAAACCGTCTGCAGACGTATTCCCGGACAACCCTATGTCTTGTATCGAAATACCGTCATGTTTTCCTGTTATCAATCCAAGGATCATTGCAGGAGCATCAACAGGTTCTGCAAAGAAACAGTGAACTGAATTGCCGAAAAGCTGTTTCAGGGCAAAAGTAATACCACCGGGAGCCCCTCCTACCCCGCAGGGGAGGTACACAAAAAGAGGATGCTTTTCGGAAATCATAATATTTAAGTCATTTAGCTGCTTTTTAAGCCTTAAAGCAGCAACACTGTACCCTAAAAAAAGATCAGTTGAATTCTCGTCATCAATAAAATATACCGAATCATCTTTCTGTGCAGAAACACGTGCTGCCTCACACGCTGCTGTATAATCCGAGTCATACGCAATAACATCGGCGCCTATTTTATCCAGAAGTTCTTTTTTCCATCTCTTTGCAGCCGAGGACATGTGAACCTCAACAGAGAAGCCGAAGGCTCTCCCGGCAATACCAATACTCAATCCGAGGTTACCGGTACTGCCTACAGCAATGCGGTAGTTTGAAAAAATCTTTTTTGCAGCCCCGGACAGTGTAAATCGACGGTCTTTCCGGAAAATATTTTCCCTCTCAGCTATATGGTCAACTATCTTCAGCACAGCAAAAATCCCGCCCCGTGCCTTGATGGATCCTGAAACGGGAAGGAGATGATCGGCTTTAAGGAGAAGATGCCCCGGGGGAATAATGTCGTTGTATATGGCATCAATTGTCAGGAGGGGCGATTCAATAATTCCTTTTACGGGCTCCAGTTCAGGGAAGAGTTTCTGGAGTACCGGAGCATAATCTTCTAATACCCCTTCAGCCTGGTAAACAGATTCCATGCCCATGAATGAAGATCTCTCCGCTTTGTCCAAACTGTAATTTTGATTAATCCATAAAAGAGGTTCCCTGTATTGAAGTTTTCTGACCAGTTCGTTCATGGGACTATTCTATCCGCCAAAAGGCACCGGAGCAAGATACCAATACAGTATCTTGATGCTTGACATTTTTCCAAGGTAAGATTACACTTAAAAAGTTACCGACTGTTCGGTAACATAGCAAAACAAAACTATGGATAAAAAAGAAAAAAGAAAGAAACAAATAATTGAAACGGCACTCCAGGTATGGGGAGATGATTTTTTTTACAATACCAGCCTGTCTTCACTGGCAAATGCCCTGGGAGTGAGTAAAACATCTCTGTACCGCTACTTTAAAAACAAAGAGGAACTCCTTGAAGCATTGAAACATAGCTTTGTAAGTGCTTATCAGGCAGCGTTGGAAGATGCAGACCCATTGCCGCAATACAATCTGAGAACAGTGCTAAAAAGGCATATTACCTATAGTGTCGGATTTATGAGTTCCCACTACCACTATTACCGGTTTTTGGTCTCCCATCTTTTCAGAAGGACACAGGAATCGCAGGACCTGCTTAATAAAGTCAAAGAAACATCCACCCCGCTCCTTAATCCCGAGCTGCTGCACCAATGCGGTGTTAAACAAGACGATATTAAAGCTTCGCTCGATTATATCTCAGCTGTTTCTGCCTTTTTTCTCAATCAGCGTCTTTTTTCAAAGCAGGTCTACAACACTACTGAGCAGGAGCAACTTAAAAAAAATCTTCTTTTTGTTCTTGAAAACGGAATTGATGACGGAAGAAAGAACATAGTCCCTATAGATTTTAATAAAGTTGAAACCCTGTCAATGATAGGAGTGGAAGATATTGCTCCCTATAACCGGGTATTTTCAGCTGTTGCTGAAGTAATAGCAGAAAAGGGAATATGGGAAACTACCGTTGAATCCATCGCCGAAAGACTTTCCATGAGAAAAAGCAGTCTCTATTTTTATTTTAAAAACCGGGAAGAAATGATTACTGAGGTCGTCCACCGGGAAATCGAACAGCTCAGAACTTTAATTGAAGAGCGGGTACGACAATTCCGGAATTACAGGGAACAGCTGTACGCTGTTTTTTTTGTTACCTGGATGTATTTCGACCTGAAACCGTCAATCTTCAGTATAATGAACTGGCTGCAAGTTCAGTTTGTCAACAAACCAGTAGTATTTCCGGAAAAACCACTCTTTCCCAAATATACCGAGTACATAACTCTATTAACAAATTCAACGGAGTTTAACCCTTTAAAATTTCCTCCTGAACTCGTTGCACAGGGAATGAATTCCATTTTACTGCAGAAATTGTGGAACTGCCGGGGGAAAAGTGTAACAAAAAAAGAAAAAATAAAAGAATTGCGTACTATATATTCACTGGTCCTCCATGGACTAAAAGGGAGCATAACATGAAAAAATATATTTTACTTGTACTTGCAGCTTTCTTCAGCATCTACACCGCTGCAGCAGCAGAGAGAATATTAACGATTGAGCAGGCAGTCGATCTTGCCAGAGCCAATAATCTGAGTCTTAAAAGTGCGGATATAGATCTTTTAACGAAGAAAAGGGCAAAAGATACTGCATGGAATAAATTCCTTCCATCCCTGCAGGCAAACGGCACCATGATCCGGTGGAACACAGAGCAATCCATGAGCGGGATATCCGGATATCCATCCCCAACATCGATGATTCCCGGAGTTGGATCGGTATACGACCAGGTGCTTTCTTCATCCTTCGATCTTCCCCGATGGGGACTTTCTGCCGGGCTGGATTTGTCCCTCAATTTGAATCTCGCTTTAATGAAAGAAATTGAAAGTACCCGGATAGATTACCGGTCAGGGAGAATATCCAGGGAAACTGCAGAAAAACAGATGGAAAGGGATGTTCGAAAGAATTTTTACAATATTCTTGTTTTTAAAGAGAATATTAAACTTATGGAGCAGAATGTTACGGCAGCTGAAGAGCGGTATCTGCAGGCAAAAACAAACTACTCCAACGGACTGGTACCGGAACTTTCAGTCCTCTCTGCTCAAGTAGGCTGGGAGAACCTGAAACCGGCACTGGCAGAGATGCACCTGGGATACACCTCAATGCTTGACAGTTTCAAGATGATGCTGGGTATTCCCATAACCGATTCCCTCGAAGTAAAGGGGGATATTCAGATTAATCCGATACCCCTGGACTGGCAAAAATTATCTGATCAGTTTCTTGCCCGCCGGCTGGATTTACAGTCGCTGACGACAACCATTGAAAGCCTTAAAACTTCAAAATCTGCTCTGCAGCTTCAGGCAATGACCCCTACACTTGCATTGGGACTGAGTTTTGATCCTGCTTTCCAGGGGGATCCGTTAAAAGACAACTGGTTCAGCCAAATGGGAGATAACTGGAAACAGCAGAGCGGGATGCTCAGGCTCACCCTCGCCCTCTCCCTGGACTCCTTTTTGCCGGGATCAAAAACCAGGGCAGGTATACATGATATGGAAGATGGGATAAGGAAGGCTGAAATCGGACTTGACCAGGCCAGGGCAGGAGCCAGGATGGAAATTAAAACACTTGTGATGAAACTTAAAAAATCCGCAGATCAGCTCAAAGTACTGGCCCTGAACGTGGAACTTGCTGAACGAGCATACCGGATGTCCCGGGAAGCCTACAGAGCCGGGAGCAAAGAACTTCTTGAAGTAGAGGACTCGGAAAGAGACTTGAATAACGCAAAACTTGAAGTATTGAAAGAGAAATACAACTATTTAACAGGCATGCTTGATCTTGAATATGCTTTAAACGCAACGTTGGATGATATAAAGGAAGTAAACAATGACTAAAAAAACAGCAACAGCAATCTTAATCTTTACCATACTGCTCATTCCTTTCGGCTGCAGCAAGCAAAAATCGGCAAAAAAGGAAACTGCTTCCACTGACACTGTGGAAACAACTGTTTTTGCGGTAAGTACAATAACTGCAGTAAAAGGGGATATTAAAGAGTACCTCGAACTGAATGGGGATATAACAGCCAGGACCGAGGTTAATGTTTATCCGGAAACAACCGGAAAACTGAAAAGTTTTTCAGTTAAGATTGGACAGCGAGTAAAAAAAGATCAGGTTATTGCTCAAATAGACCCTTCCCGCCCCGGAATGACCTTTGCATTCAGCCCGGTAAAAGCTCCGATAACAGGAACAGTTACCGCAATCCCGGCTCAGGTGGGAAGCGTTGCAGCACCCAGTATACCGATAGCAAAAATAGGGAAGATGAACGAACTGGAAATTATTGTGTATGTGGCAGAAAGGTTTATTTCCAAAATGAAAATTGGGCTTCCCGCACGTATTACAACAGAAGCATATCCGGAAAAAACCTTTAAAGGTGCTATACGGGAAATAAGCCCTGTTGTAGATCCGGCATCCAGGACTCTGGAAATTAAACTGCATGTAGAAGATCCGGGCAGGTTGTTGAAAGCCGGTATGTTTGCAAGCGTAAAACTGATAACCGAAGAAAAAAGCAGCATAGTTAAAATTCCTGCGGAAACCCTGCTTTCACGATTCGGGCAGACCTATGTATTTGTTGTTCCTCCTGCTGACGCTTCCGGTGAGAAAAGAGTAGAAAAACGTATTATTGTTCCCGGGCTGCGGATAGATAATCAGGTAGAAATAACAGAAGGACTTGAGGCTGGAGAAGAAATTGTTATCCATGGGCAAACCCTTCTTGCCGACGGTGTTCCAGTCAAGGTAGTCAGCAGCGAAGCTCCACTAGAGAGCAGCGCCAACCTGCAGTAAGGAGAATAGTGTGAGTATTTCAAAAACCGTTGTCGAACGACCAACAACCATTCTCATTGTTTTCGTACTGCTGGCGGGACTGGGAATTTACGCAGCTACAGATCTGTCCATCGACCTGTATCCGGAGATAGAACCGCCGATTTTGGTTGTTATGACAACCTACCAAGGAGCCGGTCCTCTGGAAATTGAAAAAACACTTTCCCGGCCTATAGAAAACTCCTTAAGCAACATAAGCAAGATTGATACAATAACATCAACATCTTCAAAGGGTACAAGTACCATAATTGTACGGTTTACCTACGGGGCGGATATGTCGGAAGCTGCAGCCGATGTAAGGGACAGCCTTGATATGCTGAAACGGTGGCTGCCGGAAGAGGCAGATTCTCCGATTATCTTCAAATTTGATCCTTCAATGATTCCTATTCTTGGTTTAACCGTTTCCGGGCCCCGGACACCTGAGGAACTGAGAGAAATATCAGAAAATATTGTACAGCCGAGAATAGAGCAGGTGGAAGGCGTTGGACTGACAAGTGTTTCCGGAGGGAGGGAGAAGGCTGTACGGGTCGAAATTCCTCAAAACAGGCTGGAAGCATACGATATTACCCTAACACAGGTCGCGAACATGATACGGGGACAGAATATGCAGATATCTGCCGGGAGCATTCTTTCGGAAAACAAAAACCTGCTTGTTTCAACAACCGGTGAATATAAAAGCATTGAAGAAATAAAAAATACAGTAATAGGATATAAAGGGGGAAGTATCCCCGGAATCCCATCAATAGAACCTTCACCAGTAAAGGTTATACGCCTGCGCGATATTGCAAATGTCCATGAAGGCTTTAAGGATGAAGATACTCTTGTGTATATAAACGGTAAACCCGGAGTTCAATTAATCGTTCAGAAACAAAGCGGAACAAACTCGGTTCAGGTCGCCGAGAATGTCAGGAACCGGCTGAAAAAGATCAATAAAGAGGTTCCATCCGGTGTTTCTGTTACAGAAATATTCAATACAACAGATATCATTAAGAATTCCATTAAACAGGTTGCCTCTACGGCCCTTACCGGAGCACTGCTTGCCGTTTTTGTTCTTTTTATTTTTCTGCGAAGCATCAGAACAACATTCATTATCGGACTTACCATCCCGGTTTCCCTTATTATCACTTTGATGCTGATGTATTTCGCCGGACTTACTCTTAACATAATGACGCTGGCTGGGCTGGCTTTGGGAATTGGTATGCTCGTGGATAATTCGATTGTTATTCTGGAGAATATCTTCCGTTACAGAGAAAAAGGAACAAAACTGACCACTTCTGCAAAACTTGGGGCCCAGGAAATGATCAACGCAATAACTTCTTCAACACTCACAACCATCTGTGTATTTGCACCAATAGTTATTTTTAAAAGCCAGCTTGATATATACGGAGAACTTTTCTCCGGCTTATCTTTTACCGTTGTAATCTCTCTTACCGCTTCCCTCATTGTTGCCGTAACCCTGACACCTGTACTTGCAAGCCATTACTTACCGATATCCAGCAGAAAACAGCGGCCCCTTAAAGGACTGCTGCATTGGCTGGACAGCAAAATGGAAGTTTTCTTCATTCGGCTGGATAATGCTTATAAACACGGTGTTGCAATAGTTTTAAATCACAAGAAACTTACCCTGATAAGCATACTGATTCTTTTTGCAGGTTCAATGGCACTCATAAAAGGTGCAGGGTTTCAGTTTATGCCCTCCCAGATGGATGATACCATTCAGCTTTCAGTAGAACTTCCCCAGGGAACCAGGCTTGATGTAACTGAATCAGTCCTCCTGCAGGTTGAGAAAATAATACGAAACGAGATAAACGGGTACGAAGAAATTATTGTACAAGCTGGAAGCAAGAATTTTATGGGATTTCTCGGATCCGCCGAAACCAATAAAGGCACCATTAGAGTCAACCTTCCACCGTTTAACAAGCGGAAGGATTCATCAGAAGATGTAAAGAAAAAACTGCGAAAACATTTCAACGATTTTCCGTCAGCAGTATTCTCTTTCGGAAGTAATATGCAAGGGGGTTTTTCGAGCAGTCCGGTTGATATTCTTGTTAAATCAGAAGACATGGTACTCTCCAAAAAGGTAGCAGAGAACATCCAGGGGCTGCTCAAAGATAAATTCCCCGAAGTGACTGAGCCATCCATTGATATAAAAGACGGACTCCCCCAGGCCGATATAATGATTGACCGGGATAAGCTGTACACTCTCGGGCTTACTATTTATGCAGTAGGACAGGAGATTAAAGCAAGTATAGATGGAATAACCGCTTCGAGGTACCGTGACAGAGGATCGGAATACGATATCATTGTTATTCTCGATGAAAAGGACAGGGATGAGCTCCCCGATTTAAACAAAATATTTGTAATGAATCAGTCAGGCAGTCGAATCCCCCTGGCCAGTTTTGCAAGCTATAAAAAAACGACCGGACCAGTGGCAATTAATCGTGAGAACAAAGCAAGAACTATTCATGTTACAGCCGGGACTGTTCCCGGGACATCCCTTAACGATATTTCCCTTCGGATAGAGGCGGCAGTAAAAGAAGCCATCCCTGCTGAAGAAGGCCTTACCATTGAGTTCTCAGGGGATTATGCTAATTTAATGAAGTACGGCATAAAGTTAGTTATCATTATGCTTGTCGCGGTATTCCTCGTATTCGGTGTCATGGCAAGTCTGTTTGAGTCTCTTCTTGACCCCTTTATAATCCTTTTTACCATCCCTCTGTCTCTTATAGGAGTGGTTCTGTTGTATGTTGCCACCGGAGAAATGTTCAATATTCTTACAGCTGTCGGCCTGATCATGCTGGCGGGTATTATTGTAAACAACGGGATTGTTCTGGTGGACTATACCAACCTTCTGCGCAAACGGGGATTATCGATCCACGATGCCTGTGTAGAAGCAGGAGGGAACCGCTTGCGCCCGATACTTATGACAACCCTGACTACTGTTCTCGGACTTATCCCAATGGCATTCTTCCCCGGGGAAGCAGCTGCACTGGTTAACCCAATCGGTAAAACTGTTGTCGGAGGTTTGACCTTTGGAGCATTGCTTACCCTTTTTGTAGTTCCTGTTGTATATGCAATCTTTAACGAAGGAGCCGAAAAAAGAGAAAAAAAACGGGCACAGCGGAAAATGAGAAGAATGGAAAACAGGGGAGCAAAAAAATGAAAAGGATAGAGATAATTGCCAACAGATCAATCCAGGACGATATGTTCGATGCTTTTAAAAGGGAAGGTATCGTAAAGCACTACACCCTTATCCCCCAGGTAATGGGGGTTGGAAGACAGGGCCCCCGGATGGGGGACCACATTTGGCCTGAAGAAAACTTCTGCCTGATTGTTTATTGTGAACAGGCGGAAGCAGAACGGATAAAGCAGATTATCGGAACCTTAAAAAGCTTTTTTACCTTTGAGGGAATCAAGCTTTTTGAAATGGATATGAACTAATAGCAGGGTACCTGTAAAGTAAAATGTCCGTCTTTTATCATGTTTTAACCTCCGGTAAACCAGATAGGGGGAAAGAGGGGCCAAGCTTAATGCCGGGAGTTTTCTGTGCGGGGATCAGTTGCTGTTAAAAAGGAAGGAATTTACCGGGAGTTTGGCAGCAGCTGCAGAAAACAGTGCCAATCTTATCCGTGGTGGGGTTGAAGAAACGCCTATGATGAAATTTCAGGAATACTTGAGGAATACTGAACAAGATTAGAGCAGACATTCATCCTGTATTGTACGGATTATCCTGTCCAGATGCTTGATATGGCTCCCTTTCCAGAAAAGTTTGCCGCAGACAGTACACAGGGAATACTCCCTGCACCAGGAAAGGACTCCCGGAGGAATTCTTTCCTGTACTGACAGGAACTCCCCGGATCCGTAAACCAGATCCCGAAGCTTTCCTCCACAGGAAAGGCAACGGGTATACGGGTTAACCATGGAGTATAAATCCAGCCGCCGGCAGATCTCCCTCAGCTGTTCTTCCGGATCAGTACTGAATACAAACATTCCCCTTTTCAGGAGCTTTCTCTTAAGCAGACCTCTGTCTCTGGTAAGAACGATAAGAGAGTTTGCCACTCCATAAGCAACAAGCTCTGCATCATCCCAGTTCTTTCGGTACGCTGCCCTGAACCCGAGAAGCCGCAGATATCTGGCCAGCTTGCCCAGATGCACATCCAGAGCAAAAGCAGGGACCCTTAAAGGAAGAGGCCGCAGTCTGGTAACATTTTCTATATTCAGAGATTCAAAGACAGGATAGACACTTATATAGTCTCCCGGGGCCGGCTGAAAGGAAAAATCTACAGAAACTCCGTTGATCAGAATAAGATCGACTTCGACATGGGGAACGTTCAGGGACTCAATCAGATCCTTAACACTTTGTCCGGGATACAAAGGAGCTTCGAAAGGCTGTTTACGTTTTAATTCAGGAAGGAAATAGTTCAGTTCTTCGTAAAAACGGATGGTTACCGTAAGACTGCTCCTGCTAGAATCCCCTCTCCTTCCGGATGGTATCGTAAGCTTCCTGAATCTCGCGGAACTTTTCAGCAGCAAATTTGTTAAACTCTTCCGGAAGGCCCTTGGCCGCTATCTTGTCAGGGTGGTATTCACTTACAAGCTTGCGGTATGCTTTCTTTATTTCATCAACCGGACTGTCTTTTTCCACGCCCAAAACAGAATACGCTTTGCTGTCATGGGTTACGTATTTTCCTTTTATGGTCCGGTATCTGTATGTTTCAAATTTGAAGATCTCTGCAGCTCTTTCAAGTAGTCTTTCTTCCTCTCTGCTGAACACCCCGTCAGAGACAGCTACCTTTAACAGAATATCCAGCATTAATTCGAGAATCTGGGGCTGATTGTAAAACTCATTGTAGAATTGCCGGGCAAAAGTATCAAAACTTTCTCCCGACTGTAAAGCTGAGTTAAATATCCGTACCGCCGTCTGTCGGCTCACGGGATCCAGATGCAGGTCCCTGAGCATTATCGTCTCAATCGAAGACATCTCTGCGTCGGTTACCCTCCCGTCTGCCTGCACCAGTTTGGCAAGCATGGAAAAGGCTCCGACAAAAAATGTCATCTGTGCCTTTTGTTGACCGGAAGGTCGGGCAAACGAAGATGAATACTTATTCTTGTCAATTGCGTGCCCGAATGCAGCACCTGCAACCGCACCGAGAGGACCGCCGAGAACGAGACCTATTGTTCCGCCGATAAGTTTTCCCATCCATCCCATATCAGTTCCTCCGTGGCTACAGCTTGTCGATCAGCATGGAACATTTTCCTGAAGGGATCGGCAGTGTCTTTTTCTTGTCTTCGTCCAGAATATTTATGGTGAAATAGTACAACTTTTCAGATTCCAGCCTGACCTCCCACCCCCGGGAGCTCTTGTTGCTTAAGATTGTAATCATGTTTCTCTTCAGGGAAAGATCTTCAATCCCCATAATTTCCAGGGTTGGCATTATCCAGTCTACAGTTTTACGCGGAAGACTAATGTAGAGGCCAAGTACATTTTCAATCATCAGGGTTACCGCTGCCAGAGCAGTGTTGGCAACATACCTTCTTCTGGGAAAGCCCTCTTTCTCCGGCCACACCGCCGGTCCTTCTTTACGGGGAAGGTAAGCCTCGTATATATCCCCCTCTCCTTCACCTTCAAGATGAAGGGTATCCAGCATGTAGTATAGATGCCGTATGGAACATTCCCGGGCCAGCTCGTAACGGGCATACTTTTCAAGTCCTTTTATAACCATAAAAGTAAAGGGGGTGTATACCGACCCTCTGAACCCCATCCCTGAATCGCTGAAATCAGGATGATCTGCAGAAAGGGTAGGGAACGGGTTCTCCAGCCCAAAGGAATCGGGATTTTTTAGATGTGCTATGAGACTTGCAGCTTTATCCTCATTAGGAATTTCTCCCAATAGAGTCCAGAAAGAGGCTATTGTTTTTACCGGTACCTGATGGCCGTCCTTGTCGAGATCGTAGTAGATGGAATCTTCTTCATTCCACATCCGGGTATTAATACGGGTCTTCAATGAAAAATAATGTCTCTTGTACTTAAAACTTATCTCTTTATTGTTAAGAACATCTCCTATGGCAGACATATACAGGGCATTGATCGCCTGCTGTGTATTAAAGTCTACCAGGTAGTAGGCTTCCTCCCGGGGTGAGTTCTCCATCATTGTGGCAGCAAGGGGAACGGAATAGAGACCGTTTTCATCCAGGAAATTATTCTCCAGCCAGCTGAAGTAATTTTCAAGGACAGGCATGATCTCCTTAAGCCGTTTCTTGTTTCCAATTTTATGAAACAGGTTGTACTCTGCAAAGGAAAAAAGCGGAGACATTACTCCCTCGGGATTATCCTCTGTAAATACGGGTTTGCCGTCAGCAACAGAGTACATACCCCGGATAGCACCGTTTTCTTCCTGTTTGGAATAAAAATTATCCAGATTTGCCTTGGCAGAAAAAATGTTATTACTGTAGACCAAAAAAAAAGTGGAAAAGCATGCTTCGAACTGATTTATGGTATCGTTATCGGGATAGTTCAAATATTTTTCCTGGAAACCGTTTTCCTTTGTACCAGTCAGCCAGTTATCCGACATCCATACCCATGTTTTTTCATAGATATCCACAAAGTCCTGATCGTAAAAATGTACGGAGGGGAACCCTTTTTTAACCACTGAAACTCCCTTGGTATACAAAAATGCGTCCCCGCCTTTCAGCAAAATGCCGAGGACACACGAGTAGCACTATTAATGTTTTGAGTGTTAAATATACAACGGAAATAAATGTAAGTCAAATTTACTTTTTTTAACTTCTTTGTCAAGCCCTGCTTTGCAGAGCTTGACAAGTATCTTTCCGTAACCCACTCAGTACTAAAACTCTTTTAGGTACCGTCAGGTTACAAATCATTACAAAAATGTAATACTACCTGTCTATCATCTTTTTTACTTTTGCAATAATTTCACCGGCATCCGTAAGGTCCATGGGAAGAATAACCTTGTTGTCTCCGGAAGAAAGATTTTTCAACTCATCTATATAACTTTCTGAAACTCTGAGTAGTGCAGCTTCACCGCCTCCGGCAGATTCCAGAGCAGAGGCAATTTTTCTGATCCCTTCAGCGGTCGCTTTTGCCACAGCAAGAATCTCGCTGGCTTTCCCCTCCGCTTCGTTGATCTTTCTTTCCTTTTCCCCCTCACTCTTATTTATGGCCTCTTCCATGGCAGCCTGGGAATGGTTTATCCGTGATTCCATTTCTCCAAGACTTCTTGCAATATCTGCACGCTTCTCCCGTTCCGCCTTCATCTGAACTTCCATGGCGGCAAGAATGGACTCAGGTACCTCTATGTTCTGGATTTCGTACCGGGATACCTTTACACCCCAGGGATCCGAAGCTTCGTCAACACTCCGTACTACCTCTGCATTTATCCTGTTTCGTTCCTCAAAGGTTTTATCCAGTTCCAATTTTCCCACTACAGACCGCATGGTTGTCTGGGCAAGCTGAATGGTACCGTATTTATAGCTGGAAATACCGTAACTGGCCTTCTGGGGATCAACAACCTGCATATAAAGTACTCCATCGACCCTGACCTTTACGTTATCCTGGGTAAAACACTCCTGGGCAGGTACATCGATAGCAATCTCTTTAAGATTATGTTTGTACCGGACCTTCTCAATGAATGGTACAAGCACATGGAATCCGGCATGCAATGTACGGGAATACTTTCCCAAACGTTCGACAACAAGAGCTGTTCTGGCAGGGACAATCCTGATACTCCTGAGCAGCGAAATTACAACAATAACTCCAAATATACCAACTAATACGTACAACGGCAGTAAAGGGTTCATACGGCACCTCCCTTTTCTTTAGAGCTCACGGTTGTAATCAGACTCTGCAGCACTCCTTTAAGATTCGCAATATCCGATGGCAGTACCGTAATGTCCGAAGCTTTAAGAATCTCACCCATTCTTGATACATACTGTTCTGCTATTCTGATGGACATGGCAGTCTTTCCCCTGGGGGTCTGAAGAGCAGAAGCAACCTCCTTCAACCCCTCTGCTGTAGCTTCCGCGATAACCTCTATCGCTTTTGCTTCTCCTTCGGCAACAGTGATCATCCTCATCCGCTCGCCCTTACTGATGTTGATTGCTTCCTGCCGCAGACCTTTCGATGTATTGATCCTTGCTGCCTTATCCCCTTCACTGGCAAGAATTTCAGCCCGTTTTTCCCGCTCGGCCCTCATCTGCTGTTCCATGGCCTGTTCGATCGTTATGGTGGGAGTAATATCCTTGATCTCATACCGTGTCACCTTGATCCCCCAGGGATCCGATGCTTCATCTACAGCTTTTACAATACTGTTGTTTATCTCGTCCCTTTCCGAAAAGGTCCGGTCAAGTTCAAGTTTTCCTATCTCCGAACGCATTGTTGTCTTTGCCAGCTGAGCTGTTGCGTACTTGTAGTTCTCGATACCGTAACTCGCCTTTACCGGGTCTACAACCTTCAAGTACAGGATCCCGTCAACCTGAACCTGCACATTGTCGTTGGTAATACACATCTGCGGAGCCACATCGATAACATCTTCCTTTAAAGAATGCTTGTAAGCCACCCTTTGTATGAAGGGCACAACAAGATGGAATCCCGATCCTAATGTTTTATTATACTTCCCGAACTGCTCAATTATGTATGTTTCCTGCTCCGGGACAATCCGGATAAGTTTAAAAAAAATTATTACGAAAAAAATAACGATTACATAGGTCCACACAATACTTATCATGATTTCTCCTTCTATAATTCAAGATGCTTTGAGACAATAAAAGCAAGCCCCTCTTCTTCAACTATATCCACCACATCCCCCTTGTCAAATTTTTCAGTATAACTTATCGCTTTCCAGCTTGTTCCCTGATACCTGACCCTTCCAGGTGTATCGGGCGTAATGGGTTCCATAACCTCGGCACTTTTCCCGACATTACTTTCTATCTGTCTGTTCAAAATCGTGCCTTTAAATATTCCGGCAAATTTCTTCCTGAAAAATCCCATAAAAAACGCTGTTGCTGCAATCCACACGATTCCCTGCATTGCCACACTGCCTTTGATAAAAGGAAAAATTGCTGCTGCAATTCCGGTTACAACAGCTCCAATCCCAAAAAAGAAAACAACAAAACCGGGAATAAACATTTCTGCACCTACAAGAAGCAGTCCGAGAAGTATCCAGAAAAATGAAGAACCCAAAAACATTCCTTACCTCCTTCTCCCGATGGTTACTATAGAGTCTATAACGTTAGTGCTTGTAATACTACAGCAGCAGGAAATTTAACAAAAAAAAAAGCGGTACCTGCTCCATACCGGAGCTGAGGATACCGCTTTTCTCTAATCGTCCGTTCTTAACTTAGTAACCGAGATCAAGCATTGCATCGGCAACCTTTTTGAATCCCGCAATGTTTGCACCTTTTACGTAGTTTATGTAACCGTCAGGTTCAGTTCCTTCGCTGACGCAGGCTTCATGAATATCGCTCATAATCCCTTTCAGTTTTTCATCTACCTCTTCTGAGGACCAGGAGAGTTTCATTGCATTCTGAGACATTTCAAGCCCTGACACAGCAACTCCGCCGGCGTTGGCAGCCTTGCCGGGTCCAAAGGGGATCTTGTTCTCTATAAAGTAGTTAACAGCATCTGTTGAACAGCCCATGTTTGAGGTTTCGATAACATATTTTACACCGGAAGCAACCAGCTTTTTCGCATCCTCAAGGCCAAGTTCATTCTGGAAAGCACAGGGGAATGCCATATCAACCTTCTCACCCCAGGGTTTTTCTCCAGGGAAGAATTTCGCACCGAATTCCTCTGCGTAGGGTTTTACAACATCGTTATTGGATGCCCTCAGTTCCAGCATGTAGTCCCATTTTTCCTGAGTTGACACACCCTCTTCATCAAGGATATAGCCGTCGGGTCCTGAAATGGTAACAACCTTTGCACCAAGCTGTGATGCCTTGATACAGGCGCCCCATGCTACGTTTCCGAATCCTGAAATGGAAATTCTTTTTCCCTCAAAGGTATCATTATGCTCTTTTACAACCCTGTCTGCAAAATACATTGTTCCATACCCGGTTGCTTCCGGCCGGATCAGCGAACCGCCCCAGTTCCTTCCCTTTCCGGTAAGAACTCCCGTATTTTCTACTCTTAACCGTTTGTACTGGCCGTAAAGATATCCTATTTCCCTGCTTCCAACCCCAATATCTCCCGCCGGAACATCGGTATCAGGACCTATGTATTTCTGCAGTTCAGTCATAAAGGAACGGCAAAACCTGAGAATTTCGGAATCAGACTTCCCTTTCGGGTTAAAATCAGATCCCCCCTTTCCGCCTCCCATAGGCAGGGTGGTTAAACTGTTTTTAAAAATCTGTTCAAATCCGAGAAACTTCAAGGTTCCCAAAGTTACACTGGGATGAAATCTTAAGCCTCCTTTGTAGGGGCCGATACTGTTGTTAAACTGCACTCGGTAACCTTTGTTAACCTGCAGCTCGCCGTTGTCATCTTCCCATTCAACCTTGAACATGAAGATTCTGTCCGGTTCGGTTATCCTTTCAAGGATTTTGGCATCCAGATACTCCGGATCATTATTCACCACATCAATAACAGAATCCAGCACCTCGCTTACCGCCTGAATAAACTCGGGTTCGCTGGGATTCTTCCTTTCAAGCTCAGCCATAAAATCTTTTTTATTGTACATATCCGCCTCCATGACTCAACACATTTATCTCAACGCTAAGGTAGCGCTATCTCAAAAGCACGTCAAGGATTTATTGTATATAATAGTACTTTATTATAAATATATTATCATTTAGTATGCTTGTATGGATTATATACCGGATATCGTTGAAAACCGTTACTATTTCAAAGAAACCCCCTTTCGTGACCTGATGTCGAACAGGGTTAGAGAGATTCTGCTGGTCTGCAGTAAGTATGATAAATTCATGCTTGAGGAAGACGGCCGGATAGATGAACAGCTGTTTCAGGAATACGTCTCCTTGAGTCTCAGATATCCTCCAAAGTTTACCCAGGTATCAACAGCCACAGAGGCATTGGATACACTGAATGGGAAATATTACGACCTTGTCATAGTCATGCTCAGTATCGGGAACAGTGGAGCACTTGAACTTGCGTCAAAAATAAAGAATATGTATCCATCAAAACCAATCATTCTTCTTACTCCGATATCCACCAGAAAAACAATTCTGAAACTCAGGACTGAAGACCTAAGTACCATCGACTATCTTTTCTCATGGCAGGGAAACTCAAACATCATGCTTGCAATGGTCAAGCTGATTGAGGACAGGATGAATGTAGACTTCGACACCCGGGCAGCTGATGTTCAGGTAATAATCCTTGTTGAAGATTCAGTAAAGTATTACTCCAGTTATCTTCCCATGATCTACCGCACACTCTTTAAGCAGGCCAGGAATCTTATGAAAGAAGGACTGAATGAGTGGCAGCAGACAACCCGTATGAGGGGACGACCCAAGATTCTTCTTGCACGCAACTATGAAGAAGCCCTTGGTTTGTACGAGAAGTATAAAAACAACATTCTCGGCATTATTTCCGACATCAGCTATAAAAAAGAGGGGAAGACAGACACAAATGCCGGATTAAAACTCTGTGAATATATTAGGAATGAAAACAGTGAGATGCCCATTCTTCTTCAGTCATCCCAGGAGAAATACAGGGAATTGGCCTATAAAAACAGCGCAGACTTCCTTTACAAAAATTCCAAGACCCTGTTACGGGACCTGGAGAACTATATCCGGAAAAACTACGGTTTCGGTGATTTCGCTTTCAGGGATCCAAAAACACTTAAACCCATTGGCTATGCCCACGACCTGAGAAGCCTCCAGAAACAATTAATCAAAATACCGGAGGAATCCTTTGCCTATCATGTACGAAACAACGATATCTCAAAGTGGCTTAAAGCCAGAGCTCTTTTCTCACTCGCAAGCTATCTGCGCCCCAAACAGCTCGACGACTTTGAAAGCATTCAGGCAACCAAGGAATTTATAATAAATGCCATCAAGAACTTCAGATCCTACGAAGGGAGAGGAACCATTGCGGAATTCAACAAGAATACCTTCGATGAACTTACCTTTTTCTCCAGAATCGGATCAGGATCAATGGGCGGGAAGGGAAGAGGCCTTGCTTTTGTCGATATGCTCCTCAAGAAAAAGAGGATAATGTACAAGTACGAAGGGATTGTACTATCCATCCCCAGGACTGTTGTTATTACAACCGAGATTTTCGATGAATTTATTGAGGAGAACAACCTCCTGGAAGCGTCCCTGGAAGACCGGGAAAATGACAGTGAACTCCTGAAACTTTTCCTGCAGAGCAAACTGCCGAACAGACTTAGAGAAGATCTTGGGGTTATCATTGATGAGATCCGGAAACCCCTTGCCATCCGTTCTTCAAGCATGCTGGAAGACTCACAATACCAGCCCTTTGCCGGGATATATGCAACATACATGATCTCCAATAACTCCGGCAACAGGGAAGAGAATCTAACTGCTCTGTTCAAAGCGATAAAGAGTGTATATGCATCCACTTAC
>QNBL01000001.1 GCA_003641695.1 Spirochaetota bacterium | reverse complement strand
ATCTTTCAAAATTGTTTAAAAAGTAGCTAATGCGAGAGTAGCTCAGTGGTAGAGCTCCACCTTGCCAAGGTGGATGTCGCGGGTTCAAATCCCGTCTCTCGCTTTTTCACGTTCTTCTCAGCATACCCTTGATAATCATGTCGACAGCATCATCCTCGCTTACTCCCCTGGACATCAGAGTATCAAGCTGTTTTGAATCAACCGACCCGATTGCAGCTTCATGGGTTACATGAGCTTTTGGGTTATTTACCTGAACTATCGGTACAGCCCGGGCTACTCCACGATCCTGAATTATCTCTTTACAATCCACATGGCCTTGAGCAAAATCACCGTCTGCAATCAGTTCGCTAAAAACCTCAGCTTTTGCGTCATCCCGAAGAGCGATACTGGAAGCCAGCACTCCCCTGCTGTGTCTGCCGCGCAGCCATCCTGATTCATGTATCTTTATTATATCATCCTTTCTTCCGCTGATTCTGGCGATCATATCAAGAATACTGTTGTCATGGCATTCTGCACGGTAATCGACATCCATAAAACCGACCCTGCCCTTAATAAGTTCAAACTCGGTCTTGAAATGGGCGTGTTCTTCCAAAAGGATCCTGGTTTTGGGAATTACTTTTATTCCTCCGGAATTACTATGGGTATGTTTTTCAAAGTAGGTATAGGATGCATTTCTTCCAACATGAACTTCTGAATTCATTATATGTTCTAATTCAATGGCGTTTGGAAAGGTACAGTGGGTAAGAAAGTTAACTTTTGAATCTTCTTCCAGTACCACGTTAAGGTTGATCTTCTGTACTCCGTTTTCCGGAATCATTCCAAAACATAAATGAACTGGTTTTTCGATGACCGTCCCTGCTTTAAGACGGATTTCTCCTTCTATGCCGTTTTCTGTTTCATCAAGATCCATAATAAGTCCGGGAACTGTAGCACTGGCCAGTATTTTGTTGCCGTCAACTTCCAGATGAGCATCGTCTTGGGAGTAATGGGAATGTGATTTGATGGAAGATAACAGCTCCTCCAGTAACTTTTCTTTACCTTTCAATGCAGCACCTCGAAAAATGGGTTGTTCACATGATCACAGTTGATACAGTTTCCATTAAAATAATCAAGCATTTTTTCTGTATTGCCCTCTCCTATAAGGTTCCCGTTACACAGGATGTAACCGTAATCGGCTCTTTGTAACACCTCAGCACTGTGAGTAATGAGAAGTACGGTTATATTCCTACTTTTAAAGTGTTGTATTACATCGAAAATGTATGAAACAGCCTCAATATCAACCCCAGAGTCAGGTTCATCCATAAGAACAACCTTGGGATTCATTGCAGAGATTGAAGCAAGTTCAATTCTCTTTCGCTCTCCCCCGCTCAAGGTTTTGTCTACATATCGGTTTTTATACTTATCATAAGAAAGTCCCACCAGGGTTAGCGCTTTTTTTACCGTATCACTGCTTCTATCATCAGCTCCCGCGTTAATAAAATCACCTACCGGAATCCCGCTGAACCTTGCCGGTTCCTGCCAGGCCATGGTTATTCCCAGCTTTGCCCTTTCCGGAAGCCTTTTCCCCTTTAATGAAACAGTGTCTAGAAGAATATCTCCTTCAAAGTTTAAATAATCCGGTAGTCCCATTATTGTTTGAGCCAGTGTGGACTTCCCTGCCCCGTTTTGTCCCACCACGGCGTTAATTTTTCCTTTTTTAAACTCTATTGAAAGATTATTAAGTATCCTCTTGTTATCAAGCTTGAGCGTCAGTTCCTTTAATACTACTGATCCCATTATCAGCTCCTTCGATTAACGATGCAGGGAAGATACTATCAATTTTCTTTGTATTATCAAAGTATACAGAAAAAATTTCAGGTAAAAAAGAGGTTAAACTTTCAGGACGGGGCTCATTTCCATATAAATTTTTTAAAAATTCTACGATGCAGTCTGCGGTTTTATCTCTGCAGGCAACAAGATATTTGGCAGTGTGGAGAATATTTTCAGTCGTAGGCATGTATATTCTGGTTATATTCAGGTTTGAGGAATAGGAAGTTTTTAGAAAGCCAATGCATGCAAGAAGAGTTTTTCCGTAAAGCTCCCCTGGATAAAAGGAAGACAGGAGGTTAAATACGGATTCAATGACTGGTCCGGCAGGTTTAACAGCTGCGAAGAATGTCTCCGGATTGCTGTTTCCAAAAAGAATATCTGCAGCTTTTTTGTTATTTGTACCCAGTATCCGGAGGCAGAGTGAAGCGTTTTTATCGGTTATTCTTTTATTGGCAAGAAGCCCTGCGTAGGCAAGCAGAATCTCTGCAGTCTGTGGAGAGTTTTCCTGCAGTAAACTGTCCAGGTTGAACAATCCTCCGGGTACATCCTTCATAATCTGTCTAATGAGGAAGATACTCTTTTCTTACAGGCGAAAAAACTTCAATTATAAGAGAATCTTCGATTACCTGCACACTATGCGGAATATTTGATTCGATGCACCAGCTGTCGCCGGGAACAACATCGAAAGTCTCATCATTAATGGTCAGTCTAATAGCACCTGAAACCAGGTAACCTGTTTGTTCATGAACGTGATGATGCTCCGGAATTACCGTCCCCATATTAAGTTTAAATTCCGAAAGCAGGGTTTTTGTGCCAAAGGCAAGAGTTTTCATTTTGATTCCGGGAAGCATTTCTTTGTAACCGGTTGAAGTTTTTTTATAAAACATCTGATCCTCCTTATCCAATAGTAACGGTATCGCAAAAAAACTGCAACTTTTATATTGATAAAAAGGCTGATTAGTGTTTACTGTATAATTATGAAAGAGGAAAACTTTTTTAAAAATTTTAACATCGATCCACTGGAGTTTGATAGAAGCGGACTGAAATGGAAAGAATTGAAGGATATCTCTCTGGATTACGGCAAAATTAAAGGTACACTGGGAAGAGTCGGGAAAAGTATTGTTGGGAAAACCCTTCAATCGAGACATGTGCATTCCATAAATTACAGAATCAAGAAAGATGAACATTTAATAGAAAAGATTATCAGGAAAAAGATAAAATCCAGAGATAGAATAATCAACAGGGATAACTACCGCTCTGAAATTACAGATCTCATTGGGATACGGGCGCTTCATCTGTTCAAAGAGGACTGGATTCAGATTCACCGGTTTATTAAAGATAACTGGGATTTTATTGAAGAACCAACAGCGTACATCAGGAACGGTGATTCCCAGAGAATTATTGACTACTACGGAGAAAATCAGTGCAGAATTCTGGAACACCCTTATGGATACAGGTCTGTACATTATACAATTAATACTGAGTATCGGGGAAAAAAATATCCTGTTGAAATTCAGGTTAGAACTATCTTTGAAGAAGCATGGGGTGAAATTGATCATGTTATACGGTATCCCTATTATACCGATGATGAGATTCTCTTCAGACTGTCATCAATTCTAAACAGAATATCGGGAAGTGCAGATGAGCTAGGAACCTATCTGCGTTACCTCAAGTCACAGATTGAGAGAAAAGATGAACTCTATTTGAAAGAGATAACAGAAAAAAACAGCATTATTCAAAATCTTAAAGAACAGATAAATGCTCTCTCCATAGAGAAAGAGGATAAATCACGGATCAACAAAACCCTGAATCAGCTGGAGACAGATAGAGATTTCGCAGTTAAAACAGGCTCCGGTGAGGAGTTCCCGTGGATGGAATCCTTTATGAACACGCCTCTTTTCAGAAATATATCATCCCGGATAGAGGATATTACAAAATCAAGCGGTTTAGCTGAAATACAGGTTTCCCCTGAGGATATGGAGGCAATGAAAAAGGCACAATCGGAACTGCTTTCGATTATTAATAACCCGGAAGAACTTAAAAAGTTCCTCTCGCAGAGTAATGTTACTGAGCTTTTAGAAGATCTTAATAATAATCAGTGATTATGCCTGCACCAAGGAGCTCATCTTCTTGGTAGAAAGCGGCTATCTGCCCCGGTGTTATGGCCCTTCTGTAGTTTTCAAAGGATACTTTATACGTACCATCGGGAAGTGCACTGGATATCACGGCAGGAGATCCGCTGTCTCTGTACCGTATCTTGCACAGTACCTTCAAAGGCAGTTCAGGTTTTTCAAAAGGGAACCAGTTCGTCTGACTGACGGTCATCCCTTTATTCTTTAGATCAACGTCGAATCCAAGTACAATGGTATTTTGATCAGGATTTATCTCAATAACATAGTAAGGTTCGGTACTTGAACTTATACCGAGTCCCCTTCTCTGTCCAATGGTGTAATGTTCAATTCCCCTGTGCTTTCCCAGAACACGGCCGTCTCTTGTGATAAAAGAACCCACTTCGGTTCCTGAGGTTATGAACTGCCGGTAATCTCCGGTACAAAGATCCTGACTCTCCCGCTTCATGGCGGTAAACAGTCCGATTTCTTCGGCTATCTCTTTCACCTCTTTCTTCTCCATTCCTCCAAGGGGGAACATGAGTCTCTTCAGCTGTTTCTGTCTAAGCATGGAAAGGAAATATACCTGATCCTTCTCTTTGGATACACCCTGTTTTAAACTGTATCTACCGGTATTTTTATTATGGGAAAGTATCGCGTAGTGACCGGTTGCAAAATAATCAAAAGAAATTCCCGATTCGAGTGCTTTGTCAAGAAATGCACCGAATTTTACAAATCTGTTACAGAAAACACAAGGATTAGGAGTTTTTCCTGAAACATATTCTGTTTTTATATATGAGATAACGTGATTTCTGTACTCCTGTTCGAGATCAACCCGGAAAAAAGGTATCCTTAAAAACTCTGCTACCCTTGCAGCATCGTGAGATGCTTCAGGATGTCCGAGGATATCCATCCATATTCCTGTAACTTCAAAACCCTTCTCTTTTAGTAGATAGGCGGTTACGGAGGAGTCTACTCCTCCGCTGATTCCAACTGCAATTTTAGCTCCCATGGATGACAGTATAAACCTGAGTTAAATAATTATCTATACTTCCGGGATTGAAATTTGAATAATTACGGTTTTCCGTATTATTCTTGATAGATTTGTTGTTTTATAGCAAAATATGTTTGCAAAAATTAAAGAATAGGATATAATCCACCATGGAGAGTAACAATGAAACAAAAAGCCTTCAGAAATGATTCATATACAAAAGTTACCGGCAGAGCCAAGTATGCAGATGATATAAACTTTCCCGGTCAGTTTTTTTGTGTTCCTGTTTATTCCGGTTATACACATGCAAAAATTGTTAATATTATGACTGCAGAAGCTGAAAAACAGCCGGGAGTTGTAAGGGTAGTAACGTGGAAAGATGTTCCCGGAACGGTTGCGTACGGACAGATTTTCAAGGATTACTACATCCTTGCCAAGGATAAAATCAGGTTTGAAGGTGATGTTGCTGCTCTTGTTGTTGCAGAAAGCAGGGAACAGGCTTTAAAGGCTGTTCCGTTTATAAAGGTTACTGCGGACGAAATTCCTCCTGTAGTCAATCCGGAAGAAGCTGTCAAAGACGGTTCTCCCCTCGTTCACGAGGGATATAAAAATAATATTATATGTCACCATAAGGTTAGAAGCGGTGATATCGAGAAAGGTCTTAAAGAATCGGATTTTGTCATTGATATGGAATTTGAAACTCCTTTTGTGGAACATGCATATCTTGAACCGGAAGGGGCCGTTTGTGTTCCAAAGGGAGACGGAATAATAGAGGTGTATGGTAGTATTCAGCATCCATTCAGCACCCGCAGATTTGTAGCAGCCCATCTGGGGATACCCGAAGCCAAAGTGGAAGTGTTTTCCCATCCTACCGGAGGAAGTTTCGGCGGAAAGGATGATACTGCTTCGATGATAGCTGCACGGGCTGCTCTTGCGGCTGTCCTGACTAACAGGCCGGTAAAAATGATCTATACCAGAGAGTGGTCAATGATGGAGAGCTACAAGAGGCCGGCTTATAAAATATGGTATACCTACGGATTTATGAACGACGGAAGAATCAATGCGGTCAGATGCCGGATATTGGCTGATTCCGGGGCGTATACTTCCACCACTCCCTGGTCCACATGGAGATCTACCGCACAGAGCTGCGGACCATACGTTGTTCCGAATGTTAGAACCGATGTGTACGGAGTTACTACCAACAACGTTCCGGCGGGAGCTTTTAGGGGATTCGGTTCACCCCAGGTAAACTTTTCGGTTGAACAAGTCATGGATAGTGCTGCAGAAAAACTGGGTATGGATCCGGTTGAGATACGGAAAAGGAATGCAGTGGTTAACGGATCAACAACCATCACCGGACAAGTCCTGGATACCCATGAGGTAAGTACCCATGAAGTACTTGATGCAGTTGTCAGGGAAACAGATTTTCTTAATAAATTGAAACGGTCAAGCAGAGGTCATTCAGATGGTGAAACGCTATACGGCATAGGGATGGCTTTATCATACCGCGGATCAAGTATCGGGGCAGAAGGAAAAGATTTTGCTTCATGTACCATTAATTGCCAGTTTGACGGTTCAATTATTCTGGAAACGGGTATAAATGAAAATGGACAGGGCGCAGAGAGTGCCCTGCGTTTAATACTTGCTGATCTGCTCGGTGTAAAGCTCGAAAGAATTCTTTACAAAGCACCTTCCACTTCCCATATACCTGACAGCGGAACGACTGTAGCATCCCGGGGAACCCTTCTTGGGGGAGGTGCCATTGCAGATGGTGTTACAAAGCTAAAAGAGATCATGTCTGAAAACATAGCGGACAAGCTGAACTGCCTCCCGAGGGAAGTTGTCTTTAGAGAAGATTATCTCTGGGGCAGGAACGGGAAAAAGGTTACCTGGGAAGAAGCAGTTAGTTTCATGTATTCAAAGAGGGTCTATCCCTTCGCATTCGGTTATTTCCAGGCACCCTCGGTTACCTGGGATGAAGAGAACGGACAGGGGGATGCCTATTTTACCTATGTATACAGCTGCCAGGCGGCTGAGGTAGAGGTTAATAAAAAGACAGGGAAAATTAAAGTATTAAGCGTAACAGCAGCTCACGATATAGGTAAAGCGGTAAACCCCGCCATGCTTGAGGGACAGATTTTCGGGGGTATAGTACAGGGAATGGGGATGGCTGTTACTGAGGACTTCAAGATTGAGAATGGACACGTTCTTTCCCTTAATTACAACACATACAAAATCCCGAAAGCAGGTGATACTCCGGAGTTAAAAGCTATTATCATTGAAAATTCTGACCCTAACTCCCCTACCGGTGCAAAGGGAATTGGGGAACCTGCTCTTGAGATTACCGCACCTGCGATTGCAAATGCCCTTTATAATGCAACCGGGTACAGGTGCACTACTCTCCCTTTAAAACTGCCGGAGGATTATCTTGCGTCTCTAAAATAAAAGAAGACCTTTATCCCTTTTCAATTTCTTCAAGCCAGAGAGAAACTGAAGCATCGCTGGGCATTCGCCAATCTGCTCTCGGTGAGAGGGCTATGGTTCCCACCTTGGGACCATCGGGTATTGCAGAGCGTTTAAACTGTTGTGAAAAGAACCTCCGGTAGAACACTTTCAGCCATTTTATGAGAGTATCTCTATCGTATTGTGCTTTAAAAGCTGTTTCGGCAAGGTACAGTACCTTTTGAGGATCAAAGGCAAACCTGACAACATTATACAAAAAAAAGTCATGCAGTTCATACGGTCCTACTTTATCTTCCGTTTTTTGTAGAATTTCCCCCTCTTCACCGGGAGGAAGAAGCTCTGGAGAGATAGGTGTGGCTATGATATCCTCAAGAATCTCTGAAACCTCCCGGGAAGCTCTCTCTTCCTTGTAGTACCTGATTAGATAGGAAACAAGGGTCTTGGGAACTCCGCTGTTGACTGCATACATGGACATATGGTCGCCGTTGTAGGTACACCAACCCAGTGCAAGTTCGGAGAGATCACCGGTGCCGATAACCAGGGCACCCAGAAGGTTAGCCTTGTCCATAAGAATCTGGGTACGTTCCCGGGCCTGGGCATTCTCATAGGTAATGTCTGCAGTTGTTCCGTCATGCCCTATATCTTCAAGATGACGCCCTGCTGCATCTACAATACTTATTCTTTCAAGGGGCAGTCCCATTGCACTGCAGAGTTTTTCAACATTTCCTCTGGTTCTGTCAGTTGTACCAAATCCGGGCATTGTTATAAGGTGGATTCCTGCTAAATCAAGATTAAGTTTTGTAAAAGCGTCCACAGTAACGAGAAATGCCAGCGTTGAATCCAGTCCTCCTGAAAGACCGATAACTACCCTGCTAATGCCGGTATGACTCAAACGGGTTGCCAGTCCCGTACTCTGAATATTCAGGATTTCCTCACATCTTTCCTTCCTGTTGGACTCATCATCGGGAACGAAAGGACGGGATTCGATGTTTCGTATAAATAGAGAATTATCCTTTACCGTACGTGTATCAGCTGCAAGTTTCTGTATTGAATAACTATCCTTTTTGAGCCCCGGAAAGATCCTGCTGTAAGAAATGTTGTTTATTCTTTCATGCCGTATAATATCTAGATCAATATCTGCATATAAAATCGAAGTATCAATGGAGAAACGGCTGTTTTCGGTCAGTACTTTCCCGTTTTCAGCAATTATACTGTGTCCCCCGTATACAGTGTCTGTCGTTGATTCCCCGGTGCCTGAAGAGGTATAAACATAACCGCAGAGGGCACTGCCGGACTGGGATTTTACCAGATTCCTGCGATAAAGGGACTTTCCGGCAAATTCGTTGCTTGAAGAAAGATTAAGAATCAATTCTGCGCCTGCGAGGGCATGCAGCGATCCGGGGGAGATAACTGCCCAGAGATCTTCACAGATTTCAACTGAAAAACTAAAACCTCTGTGGCAAATACTCTTGAATATGATTTGGGGCTTAAAGGGTATTGTACTGCCGAAAAGTTCGATTGTTTCTACGCAGGATTCCCTTGATGAAGCAAACCATCTGGCTTCGTAGAATTCGCTGTTGTTCGGTATATAGGTCTTGGGAACAACACCGAGTATTTTGCCTTTTTGAAGAACTGCGGCACAGTTGAACAGTTTTCCCTCTATTTGTAACGGAATACCCAGAATAATCACAGAGGATACAGTATTGCTGAAAACAAGGCAATTGTTTAATGCATCAAGAGAACTTTCAAGCAGAGCCTTTTGCCTGAATAGATCACCGCATGTATAGGAGGTAATTGCCAGTTCAGGAAAAACAATAATATCCGCACCTTTGAAAGCTGCAGTCCTGGCTGCGTTGATTATTTCACCCATGTTGAAAATCGGATCAGCAACTCTTGTTTTAGGAACAACTGCAGCTGTTCTTACAAAATTATAATCTGAAAACATCAGTATACCTCCCGGGACAATAAACTCTTGATCCTGGCTGAAGTCCACAGGGAGCTTACTACTGCCGTTATAAAGTTGCCCGTAATAAGACCCAACCAGACTCCGTACATTCCCATGTTAAAAATATAAACAAAAATGTATGCTGATGGTACAGCAATGAGCAGCAATCGCATTAAAACAATAACAAAAGCAGGAAATGGTGATCCGATCGCTTGAAAGAAAGAGCGGGAAATAATACCTACTGCTGCAAAAAGATAAAAATACTCCATAAGCCGTGTTTGGGTAACAGCATAGAGGACTACCTGTTTATTGGTGCTGAAAAAGGAATAAATCCAGGGAGCTGCAATAACCATACTAGTTGCGGTAACAATAATTACAACAAAGGATGAGACCAGAGCTGATAGCATGATCTGTTTTATCCTTTCGTAGTTTCCTCTTCCGGCATTCTGACCAACGAGGGTAATCAATGCCGCTCCCAGTGCAAATAAAGGAATTAAAACAATCTGATCGAATCTTCCGCACAGAGAGAATGCTGTTAATGCCAGAGGATCAATTGATATCACTATTCTGTTAAAAATGAGAAAACTGATCCCGATGAAAATCATTGCAAGTGACTGGGGAAATCCAATCGCAATGATTTTGCTGATAAAATGAGGATGAATGTTTCCTATCTTCCATTCTACCTTGATAAGTGTTTTGTTTCTGATAAAAACTGATACTGAGTATACAACAGAAAATACCTGGGCAATAACCGTTGCCAGAGCAGCTCCCTTTACCCCCATGCTCAGGATGAATATAAATAGTGGATCAAGAATAATATTCACTATTGTGCCAATTGCCATGGAGATCATAACGTACTTCATGAGTCCTTCACCCTGAAGGATTCCATTGAATACACTCAGGGTAAACATTGCTGCAGCTCCTGGAATTATGTACCGGAGATACTCCAGAGCGTGCATGCTGTATGAACCTTCGGCTCCCAGAATACTGACAAGTTTATCATCAAAGATATACCCAAAGACAATTACGATTACTGCAAGAATAACGGCAATAAACAAGCCTGATTCAGTAGTAAGATTTACTATTTTTTTATTTTCTTCTCCTATCCCTCTGGCTACCAGAGAAGAGATTCCGACAAGAATACCATTGGATAGGGAAATAGCAATAAAGACAACGGGGAAGATGATTCCGGTTCCTCCAACATAGGAAGGATCGCTGCTATCAATCCGGCTTATCCACAAAGTATCGATTACATTGTAGACAAGCTGAAAAAGCATTCCAGCCAGAATCGGGAGGGTAAGCTTGATGAGAATAGAAAATACGGGTCCTTCGTAGATCCCCTTTATCTCTTTTTTTTTAAATTCACTCATTGAGATTCCAAGGCTACTCCCACTCTATTGTAGCCGGTGGTTTACTGGAAACATCATAAACTACCCTTCCAACTTCGGGTATTGTATTTGTGATTACAGATGATATTTCAAGAAGGTCGGTGGTTTTAAAAGGATAAACATCGGCTGTCATCCCATCAATACTGTTTATTGCTCTCATGGCAAGTATGTATCCGTAGCGCCTGTCATCACCGGCAACACCAACAGATTTCAAAGGGAGCAGAACACAGAATGCCTGCCATATTTTATTGTAGAGGTTACGATTTTTCAGTTCATTTATAAACAGTGCATCCGCCTCCTTCAGTATTCTGCACTTTTCTTCTGTTACTTCTCCGAGAATTCTTACACCGAGGCCCGGACCGGGGAAAGGATGGCGATAAACAAACTCATTTTTCAAACCCAATGCAAGTCCCAGCTTTCTGACTTCGTCTTTAAAAAGCATGGACAGAGGTTCAATGATAAGCCCTGTTTCTCTTTTCTTTTCTACCAGTGGAGATCTTACGTTGTGGTGGGATTTGATAACTTTGGCTTTTTCCCCTACCCCTTTCCCTGATTCTATCATATCGGTATAGAGCGTTCCCTGAGCAAGAAAATAGTCGTTTCCAATTTGAGAAGGAAGATAATTTTCCTGAACCTTAATAAAAAGGTCGCCGATAACCGCCCGTTTCTTTTCAGGATCTTCGATACCCTTCAGGGCGCCGAGAAAGTCGGAAGAAGCATCAACTATCTGAATATTCTTTGCTTCCAGGGTTAAAAGGATCTCTTTTACCTCTTCTGTTTCATTTTTTCTCATGAGCCCTGTATCTATATACATCAAAAAGATACGTTCCGGAGGCAGTGCTTTTAAAAGAAGGGCCCCTGTTACCGTGGAGTCAACACCGCCTGATATCAGAACAAGTATATCACGGTTTCCGACTGTAGTACGGATTTTATCGATCTCCTGACTTATGTATTCGTCCATATTCCAGTTTTTTTCTGCTCCGCAGATTCCAGCAACAAAGTTTTCCAGTATCTTTGAGCCATAGTCGCAGTGCGTTACTTCAGGATGAAACTGAAGACCATACAGGTTTAATTCTCTGTTAACCAGCACAGCGGGATGATTTTCTGATCTGGCAGCAATCGTGAACCCTTTACCGGGAGTTTCAATACTGTCCCCATGGCTCATCCAGGATTGAAAACCGCTTGCAACATCCCTGAACAGCCCAAGATTCTGTTCAAAGGTAACCGGAGCTCTTCCGAACTCTTTGTGTTCCATATTCTGAACCGTACCGCCGAAATGGGTTGTCATGAGCTGGAGACCGTAGCAAATTCCAAGAATCGGAACTCCGAGAGTGTAGACAGAACTGTCCGGTTTCGGAGCTTCCTCGTCATATACCGAATAGGGAGAGCCTGAAAAGATTATCCCTTTCAGGCCCGATTTATCTACATTTTCAATATTCTCTGTTCCGGAAATAATTTCACTGTAGACACCGAATTCCCTGATCCTCCGGGCAATCAGCTGTGTCGTTTGCCCGCCAAAGTCAAGAATTATTATTCTGTCCATAAAGGAATTCGCATCATGGTCTGTTTCCGTTCGTAACCTACAGAAATAATCCCTGCAGGCGTACTGGTGTATTCTTCTATGTACTGTATGTATGTTTTGGCTTCTTGAGGAAGTTTATCGTATTCTTTTATCGAAGAAAGGTCTGTCTTCCATCCTTTGAATGTTTTAAGGACCGGTTTAGCTCTGTTAAGCTTTGCAGCAGTGGAAGGGAATTCCCGGGTGATCTCACCATCAATCTCATAATCGGTACAGACTTTGATTTCATCCATGTCGTCGTAAACATCAATATGGGTCATGACCAGCGAAGTAATGGAATTGGTCAGGCAAGCATAACGCAGGGCAACCAGGTCAAGATAGCCGCATCTTCTCGGCCGCCCTGTCGTAACCCCGTATTCCCTTCCAATTTCACGAATGACATCCTCCAGATTACCGTCTCGTTCGGCAAGAAACTCGCTGGGGAAAGGTCCATTACCGACACGGGTTGAATAGGCCTTGAAAACGCCGAGAACCTTGTCTATATCAGTCGGACCGATTCCGCCGCCGAGAGCTGCTCCGGCAGAAGCTGAATATCCTGAAGAAACAAACGGATAAGTACCGACATCAAGGTCCAGGAGAATCCCCTGGGCTCCTTCAAATAGCACTTTCCCCCCTTTATGCTTTTCCAAAAGGTATGTCATGTTTACAGACATGCTGACGAGTTTATCCATGTAGGGATCAAGGAAAGATCTTTCTTCTTTGCTCAGTGTATCAAGAAAATTGCTGTCAGAGAGGTCTCCAATGCGAATACCGTCCCTGTTTGCCTTCATCGAGTATGCTACACCAATACCGCGGCCGGTAGTTCCTATGGGGTTTCTCCGCTTGCTGTCCATCTCTCTGTCCAGCTGTTTATACGCAGGCATAACGATATGTGCACGGTCAGAGATTCGAATCCTGTTTGACCAGTTTATTCCCTGCTTCTCAATGGTTTCCAGCTCTGAAAAAAGTGCTTCAGGATCGATTACCATACCGGTTCCCAGAACAACCTGTTTATCCGGATAAACTATTCCTGAGGGAATCAGGTGCAGTTTGTAAGTCTCCCCATTGCTGACAATGGTATGGCCGGCATTGGCCCCGCCGGAAAATCTGACAATCAAATCTGCATCTTCGGCAAGATAGTCAACTATCTTACCCTTACCTTCATCACCCCATTGAGCCCCGATGACAACAATATTCATACAAAATCTCCATAAATTAATTTGATTCGAAATATATAATTGCAAATAAAGGATAATTTGTCAAAGCATAAGTGTTCCATTGTTGCTGAAATAGCCCTTTAGAGATACAATTAATCAATGAATAAAAAAATACAGGAAGCAGTTTCTTTCGGGAAAAAGAGAAATTACAGAAAAGCGGTTGAGATCCTTCTTGAAGTTATAGGGAAAGAAGATATACCTGAAGCATATCTGTATCTCGGCAGAAGCTACTATGCTTTGGGACATTACGCTCTCTCGATCCGTTATTTAAGAATGTTTCTCGAGAAAGAGCCGGATTCGGCAATCGGCCATTTTTTCATGGGAAGATCGTATATGGTCTCCGGACTGGTAAAGAATGCTGTTCCCCACTTGAAGTTATCATTAAAGTTCTACCCGGAGTCTGCACATGCCAGGGGATTCCTCGGCCTTGCCCTGATGAAACTCAGGAGATTTGAATCCGCATTAAAGTACCTCGGAGAAGCTGTCGAGATATCTCCCGGGAACAGAAGGGTTTTTGAGATTTACCTCAACTGTCTGCTCATTTCTGCCATCAGAAAGTTTAATCTCGGAGAACTTTTACTTGCCAGAGATATGTTTGTTTTTTATACAGGTTATAGTGAGGACAAAGTAATTCCCTACGTTTATCTCGGCATGCTCGAACGACAACTTGGAAATCTTGATGAAGCCATGGATTACTACAACAAGGCAATTGCACTCTCTCCTGATGATGAACTACTCCTTCTAAGACGGGCACTGCTTCTCTATCAGACAGGACATAAGGAAGAAGCAGAATCGGAACTCCGTAAATTGAGCATTGAAGGTTATACAGATATAAACGATATCGATAATAAAAAGGAAGAAAGATTTCTTTCGATAAAATACTTTAATCAGAAGGATTATAAAGAAGCAATTTTTTTTGGAAGAGAAGCCCTTAAAAAAAATGGAAAAGATCTCGACATGCATCTGATTATGGCGGAATCCTACCGGGTAATGAATCAGTTTACATTTGCAAAAAACCACTATTTACGTGCTTTTGAAATAGACCGGTCCAGAATAGAAATTCTCTATGGATATATTCTTCTCCTCTGGCAGACTGAAGAGTATGAAGAGATGCTGAAAGAACTTTATAAACTTTCACAGATAAACCCCGATGATCCAATCACTGAATATTATACTGCTCTGGTTTACTGTAAACTCGGTTATGATTCATCAGTTACGATAAATGCGCTCCAGGAGCAAATAAGACTCAACCCCAAAGACCCTTTTCTGTTCAGATTTTTAGGGGAAGAATACTTGAATTCCGGCCTGGAATCTCTTGCAGAAAAATGGTTTGTAAATGCTGAAAAACTGCTGGGACCGACTTACGAGCTGCTTGTTGATTTTATTGAAACATATAAGAAAACCGGTGAAGATAATAAGCTTTTAAAAGCTTATGACAATTTCTTTTCAGCCGGATATTTTGATATGAGAATGCTTAAAGATTATATTCTGCTGCTATACAAAAAAAAGAAGTTCAAACGTGTTATTCGGGAATCGGAAAGAGCTTTGGGGTACACAAAAAGCATAAAAATAACCAGGATTCTTGCAAACAGCTACCGCCTAACCGGTGATTTTAATAATGCTGTTATCCTGTACCGCAGCTTGTTACGGGACGATCCGGAAAACACGATTTATCTCAAGGCTCTGATATACTGCAAGGAAAAGAACGGTGAAATTGATAAAAGCATTGAGCTTCTTGAAAGCGCACTGAGATTCAGAAAGAAACCTGAAAGTAGTTTATTTCTTATCCTGGGGGTTCTTCTCTACAGATCAGGGAATCTCGAAAAAGCTGCTGCTCTCTTCAGAGAGAATATAAGCAAATTCCCCCAGGACTGGAGATCATATAAAAACCTTGGAATGCTGTACAAAGAACAGGGGTTGGAAGATTTTGCTGAGAGATTCTTAACGGAAGCCGAAAAAAGAAAAAAATAATTTTCTTGCTATTTTATACTTTTTTTACATATAATTGTTTATAGGAGGATGTGTTATGGATGTTAAAGCGTTGGATCTTTTCCAGGCATATAATGAGGATAAACTTCCAAGGGACGGGGGATACATAGTTTCATCATTTTTTAATACCCGGAGTAAGTACTCCAAGTATGAGATTGTTGCATACAACGGGGTCAAAACAATATATTTAACAAAAGAGGGTCTTACTTTTCAAACCGACGGCAACAAGGTTTTTATTTTATCTGAACCGGCAATATATTCCAAGAAATATATTGAACCTTTTAGAAGGGATACAGAACATTTAATTCCCCATAGATTTTCTGAACTTGAAATTGTAACCGCATCTAATCAAACAAGGGTAATGATCAGTAAGAAACCTGTAATAACATATTCATCATTCACGATCCTTAGACCGACAGGTGTTAACTTTTCACTGATCTTTTATAATAGAGATGACATCTTCGAAAATCTTAACTATTTTTTTGTTGAAACTTTAAGCAAAGAAGCCGGTGTCCCCAAATCAGATGCAAAAAAAGCTGGAGAAAAAATACTGGAAGTAGTAAAAAGCTTCAGTATCTGGTAGAAGAGTTAACTGAAAAGGGGTATTAAAAAGGAGAAGTTCATAAAGAACTTCTCCTTTTTTGTTTGTGCGCCCGGCGAAGCGACCAAACCCGGTTATAAGCCAGGAATGTTTACTTTTGTTCGTTAATTGTATTTTGAACAACAGAAAGTAAGGCAATCGGAACTGAATATACGGAACATGAAACGTAATCGAGTCCTGCTTTCATACAGAATTTTATATTTTCAGGTACAGCTCCATGTTCCCCGCAGAGTCCTTTTTTTAGTTCAGGTCTGGTCATTTTCCCCCTTCTTACAGCAGTGGTTATAAGTTCTTTCACATACTTGTTCAGTTTGATAAAAGGATTACCGTCAATAATGTCATACAGAGTATAATCAGGCATGAACGAAGTGTAGTCATCCCTGGAAAGGCCTATAGTCGTCTGAGTCAGATCATTGGTTCCAAATGAGAAAAACTGAGCATATTTGGCTATCTCTCCGGCACCCAAAGCTGCAACTGGAAGTTCAATCATTGTTCCGAACTTGTACTTTACAGATTTTGCTTTTAATCTGGCTCTTAGGTCCTCTTCGGTTTTGAGCAGACCACTATATGTGGAACCCTCGATTTTTTTACCGAATATTATAAGTTTAAGTTCAGATTCGTTCATAATGAGAGGAATCATTATTTCCGGTCTTACATCAACCTTTTCACTTTTAAGTTGATAGACCGCTTCAAATATGGCCTCCATCTGCATTTCGTAGATTTCAGGATACGATACAGCAATACGGCAGCCGCGGTGCCCGAGCATTGGATTGAATTCCTTCAGGTTTTCCATAAGCTCCAAAACTCTGGCCTCGGTAATGGTTTTCCCGCCTTTGCCGTTTTTCATAAAATCAAGGAACTTTTTAAGTTCATCTTTGTTATGGGGAAGAAATTCATGAAGCGGGGCATCAAGAAGTCTGATTGTAACCTCTTTACCTTCCATAATTTTAAAAAGCTTGTAAAAATCACTTTTCTGCATTGTCTTTAATCTTTTTAAGACCTTGGCTCTTTCTTTCGGATCATCGGATATAATCATCTGCCTGAAGACATTAATCCTTTTTTCATCGAAAAACATATGTTCCGTTCTGCACAGTCCAATTCCGTCAGCCCCGAATTTTACTGCAAGCTCAGCATCTCTGGGTTTATCGGCATTAACTCTGACTCTAAAATCTTTAAGTTCACTTTTTATAATGTTTATAAAATCCAGAAGCCCGGATTCTTTCGGATCAGGTTCAATGAGTTTAGTCTCTCCGAAGAAAATTTCAGGTTCTCCAAAATGGGGAACATTGAGGGTTACAATCTGGCCCTCTTTAATTGTTTTTCCGTTCAGCGTTACCTTTTTGCCGTTGAACTTCAATCCGTCGTGTACGAGGGAAACCTTCCCATACTGTCTGGCAACAACAGAAGCATGAGCTGCATACCCCCCTTCTCCAGATAGAACTCCTGTTGATACTTCAATAGCTTTAACATCTTCTGCAAAGGTAGAGGGCATACAAAGAATCATTCTTGAATCAAGACCTTTCTGCTGAGCAATCTTATAGGCATCAAGAAGAGATTCTGTAGAGAAGTATAATTGACCTATGGCAGCTCCGGGAGCACCAGCGATACCGCCTGATGCTTTTTCAAAACCCTTGGTCGATGCTCTATCGATTACGGGATGCAGAATTTCATTCAGCTGTTCAGGCTTTATGGCATTAATAAGGAATTCTTTATCAATAATTTTCCTGCTGTACAAATCAAGAAGGATTTTTACATCGGATCTTGTTGATTTTGTCATTACAGATCTTTGATCAATAAGCCAGACACGTCCGTTTTCTATCGTATAGTGAATGGAACGGATCTCTTTGAAATGTTCTTCTACGGCTCTTGCAATCTTTTCAAGTTCTTTAAGGAACTTCGGCTTTATCTTGTTTATATCCATGGAGGTTGTTTCAGTTTCGTTAAAACGGTTCTGAGCAAAGAAGCCTGAAAGTTTTTTTTCACCGGTAATTATATCCCTGGTAAAAAAGTAGCCGGCCCCACTGTCCTTGCCGTAGTTTCCGTAAACCATGGGCTGTATGAGAATGGCGGCATCATCATCGTCGAGATCGTCCAGAAGAAGCATATGGCTAACCCGTTTAAGAAATGTTTCCAGCTGGACATAAGCATCCTCAAAGAAATCGTCCGGCATATATTTCTTGAATCTTTCATACAGATCTTCTAGTTTTTTCAGACTATTATTTTTGGCAAGCTCTTTTTCCAGTTCAGCAAGGCTTTTATCAAAAATAGCAAGCTCTTTTTTTCTGTCTTCAAGTTCGGCAATCCTCTTTTCGATCTGGAGAGCACCTCTAATCTGAAAGAGTATTTCATGATACCCGAACTCATTACCGACATATTTGTTGAAACCCTTCAGTGTTTTTTCGGTTAATCCGAAATTATGCAGAGCCGGATAGTTCATAATGGCAAGATTGGGGCTGATTACAACTTTAACAAGAAGCGGTTCTTTCTCATCATTGAAAATCTTTCCTGTTATTTCCTCACACTTTTTCAGGTAAGGCTTTATGTTTTTTGATATATCCTCATCGGCGAGATGTGCAGAAATTTCGGCATCAATGATAAACCCGGGTAAAATTGGAAGAGACATTCCAGCGAATTCCATAGCCTCTTTACCTCTGAGACCAAAGCTATCCCATTTTTTTTTGTTTTTTACATAAGAATTGCTGCTGAAAAAATGTATATTTTTTTTCATGATCTCCTCCAGGATTAGATTACTTTTCTAAAATAGATTGAGAATTTTATTGACAGGAAACTTAAGAAATGATTCAAACATGGGGCTTGCTCCCTGCCTGAAATATCTTTGAAGTTTTGCAACATCTTTGATATTCTCACCCTTCACTGCAAAAAGTATTGTGCTTCCATGTTTAACCTTGCCCCATTTAAAAAGAGAATGAATATCGTGAATCCGCTCTCCGTCGTAGTAGATATAAACTTCAAGTTCGGGATGTTTTGTATTGTAACTCTGAATAATCTTTTTCCAGGCTTCTACATTTCCGTTGTGGAAAAGCTCGTTTGTTACGGGAACTGAATAAAGAGGAGTCATCCTTCCGCCAACAGCTGTAGATTCAGGTTTCTGAGGAGGATTTTCAGGTTTTACCGCCTCCTTCTTGGCGGTACTCTTTACCGCAGTTTTTACTGCCTTCTTTCTACCCGGAGACTTTTTCTTTACAGCAGGTGCTTCTGCAGACATAGACTTGAATGAATATTTTCCTTGCAAAAACTTATCGTTGGAAGTGATTTTTAATCCTTCAAAATATTTACTTATGGCCAGAGCTGCTTTTTCTCTTATTTTATTCTTGTCAGGATCAGCGAACATCCCGGTATAGATTGTAACCAATTCATTGCTCTTAAAATTATTGATGAATTCAAAATGCTTCTTGTTTTTCGGATTGATGAGTGTCGGGCCGAGATCAGGATGATGATACAGTATAACGACATCAACTCCCTTCCACTTTTTAACTGTTTCGTAAAGAGGAGCAAAATCATTCAGTGTTTTCTTAAGATTAAGAGATAATGAAAAATAAGAATATTTATCAACTAAAAGTGCATATACAGCCGGAAGGATCTGATTCTGCTGCATTTCTTTTTTAAGAAGAAGTTCATTTATTACATCGGCAAGATTGTAATAGTCCTCAAAATCGCCAATTATGTCAGCAATACCCTGAAAATGTGCGAGCGATTTGTTAAATCCTTCTTTTGTTGATAACTTTTCGAAATCGTAAAAATAACTTTCATCCATAATCCGCTCCATAAAATGACAAAAACATCGCCGTATGACGATGTTTTTGCCTGTAGGTCTATACTTACAATGATCTCAGAGATCCACCCTTTTTCTTGGGCCTTCCCCGTTTTGACTTTTTAGTTGAATCAACAACACCTTTCTTTTTGGCGGGTTTCTTTGTTGAAACCTTGTTGATTGTTGTAGCAGATTCGGGATTGTTAAGCATATCAATATATTTCTGTCCCTTACTGTCATCCATATTCCCTTCAGGATTTTCCAGCATTTCTACATCTGTTGCAAAATGCTGATCAATATCCTCTCTGATGGTAGACCGTCTTCTGGAGAATGAAGCAAAAGCAGCATCCTGAAATCCCTTGGATACTCCATGGAGGAATTCGTTCAGTACGTTTGCCATACCGTCAAGAGTAGCTTTTTTCCTCTTTATGGAAGTAATATCCACATCGAGAAGCAATCCGGGCTGAATATGATAGGGATTTATCATATAGTCGAACTTTTTGTACTCGTGCTCCAGGTACTCAAGCCTTTCTTCGATAACCCGTCGCTGAATAGGATACTTGTATCCATACATCTTCTGAAGTTTTTCTTTCATCAGGATAAGCTTTTTGTTGAGTTTGTCCTTTTCAAACAGGTATGTTCTGTTTCTCTGCTCGACATCGGTTTCTGCAGCCCTTACGAAGGAAATCTCGTCCCATGCCTTATCCAGTTCTTCATAAACAGGGTCTCCGGTTTTAAGTTTAATTCTCTTTCTAATCTTGTTCCTGTAGATCTTTGCCAGATCGTCGTAATCAGTAATACGCTTAAAAAATTTACTGTCTTCGTATACGACTTCAAGAACATCCCACAGGTGCTGTATTTCCTGCTCGAATGAGGTAACCTGAACATCGTAGGCTTTACGTTCCTCAATCAGTTGTGCGTTATCATAGTATTTCATTTTAATGGAGTATCTCTCATCAGGAAGAATGTTTGCGTCAGTTTCTTCATACTCTCTGATTATAAGCTCTCTCGCATTTTTAAGGTTCTCAATGTATTGATAACCCATTTTTGAGGTATCAAGAATAGAGGTGATTGAGTTGATTGCGGTATTGTAACCCCTGTTCCTTATATTTTCCAGATCAACTATCTTTTTAAGATTTTCTCTTATGTTGAGCTGGTCGAATTCCTCAGGATCTATTTCTGCGCGGAGCCCTTCCAATCGGGACATAAGGCTCTTTGCCATATAGTGATACCGGTTGGATTTTGGACTTTCAACATCATCGGAGGTATAATTCTCAACTCTTTTCATCTTTTCAAAGATAATTTCGCTGTCATTGAGCTCTTCAAGCCCCTCATCAATTCTTTCGTCTTTAAGTCTCTCGATATCCCGGTCAATAACATCGATAATATTCTTGGCTATAAGGTCCTTAATCAGATACTCAACAGTTACCTGATAGTGGAATATAGGGCTGATCAGTTCTGAATCAAGAATATTAACCGATAACTTGACTTCTGTAACCGTTTTGGGCTTTTTAAGGTTATCCTTAAAAGCACACTTGACGACAGAATAGGCATTCTCACCGCGTATAAAAGCTCCCACATCGGTTTTCTGCCGTAGAAGTGAGTTCGTAAGGTTCTCAAGATCGTTTACTCCCCTCTGAATATGTCCCTGCAGATGTCCATACATATTAACGATTGATTTCTCAATCTCGCCCGTGTTGAACCTGTCCATGCCCCCTACTTCATCCAAGAGCTTTGAGATCTCTTTTGGGGTATACCTGGTAAGAACTTTCATTTCCTCCCGGTCAATGAAGTCACGTACCTTTTTAACCATTTCATCTTCTGCAGTAACAATGTAACGGTTAAACATGTTCTGATAGTTCTGATTAAAATAGTTATAAACTTTTTCCTTCAAACCACCCATAATCTCAATATTTTCAAGAACTTCCTTAGGCAGTTTTGCGTTTACATGGTTCATAACTTTGTCGACTTCTTCTGCTAAAAGATTGTCGACCTCGGCTTGCTGATCTCTACTCTCCTGGGCAAGGGAGTTTCGAGAACCCACCGCACTTCTTTTTTCCGGATGAAATACCATCGGACTTTTCGGTAGATCTATACTTCCCATTACACTCTCCTTAGTCAAATACTCTAAATATACATTATCAACATGAAGCACAAAAAGTAAAGCATCTTTTTTTGTTTTATGCTTTTGATGATTAAATATACATGTTAAACTAATTATAGAGGTATTTATATGAATAAGAAAGTAATTTTTTTAATTATTTTATTTTTTCTTGGAAATTTTATGATGTATGGGGATACCAGATCCAGCAATATAGATGTTTACCTCGTTCTGGATAAGTCTCTCTCAATGGTTGAAGAGATAGAAAGCGTAAAGGAATACGTAGAAGAAAAAATTGTAAAGGAAATACTGATGCCCGGGGACAATTTTACCCTGATTCTATTCTACGGGAAAGCTGTTGTTGTGAATAAAGGAACCGTTCTTTCCGGAGAGGATAAAAATAAAATACTTGAGATTGTTGAATCAATCAAGGCTGACGGGCATTTTACGGATATCGGCAATGCTTTGGATAAACTTGCAGAAACTCTTGATTCCGGAACCGGCGGGAGGAGAAGGTATCTGCTCCTTATAACCGACGGGAAGCAGGAAGCACCTCCTGAAAGCAAGTATTACGCTCCTGATCACTCTTTCAATCATGAATTTCTTGAAAATACCAAAATTATTCAGAAAAAAGGATGGAAGATTGAGATTCTCGGGATTGGTGTTGAATCAGCTGCGAAGGAATTGGCTGAAAAACTTTCAGGATCGTATTCAGAAGTACCGGAAAACGCCTCTTCAGAAGATATAGAAAAAAGTATAGGTGATTTTTTAGGAACAATAACCGCAGAAGCCCCCCCCCGCATTGGAAAGCCTAAAAAGGATGGAAGCGCTGATCTTGAGATTACCTTGAGCAGCAAGGATTATAAATCGGGTGTAACAGTAACTATTGATAAAATTCTTCTCACCTCACCCTACAACAAAGGCTTGAATATACTTAAAAAATCTGTCAGCGTGAATCTGGATCCTGATAGTGAAAAGAAGATCCCTCTTTCCGTCAGTGTCCCTCTGAGGGAAAAAGGCTACAATGCTGAAATATCATTTATATTCTCAGAGGGTGAATCATTTTCACCTGCAGTTTATCAGATAGCAATTCCTTCTGTGGTAAATAGCTCTTTATTGGTATATAGTATAATTGCAGGGGTCGTGATACTTCTTATAATTGTGTTTATACTGAGAACAAGAAAACCGGCTGATTACGATGAGGAAAAAGACAGGAAAGGCCGTTAAGGGGATTATCCCGTAGATGGATGACAGATTTAAAGAGATTGAAGAGATCATCAAACAAAATAACCTCTTTATAATAACTGCTCATGAAACCCCTGACGGGGATGCTATTGGAAGTGAGTGTGCCATGAGCTGTTTGTTAAAGCAGCTCGGGAAGAAATCAATAATTATAAATGCTGATCCCATGGCTTATAAGTATTCTTTTCTCAAAGAAGCCGAACAGGTTCATACACTCGATGAGGTCGATGTTCCTGAAAACCTTTCAGACTATGTGCTCCTTATTCTGGATACGAATGATATAAAAAACATCGGTGGGGTTGCAGATATTATACTACCCCATGTTAAACGCTGTTTTATACTGGATCATCACGAATCTGATGATGAAATAATAAAAAACAATCATATAGAAAGCAATGCTTCCTCCACCTGTGAAATACTCTACGATATTATAACTGATATGGGAGTTGGAATAGACGATGACATTGCAGAGGCACTTTTTGTCGGGATAGTGTACGATACCGGTTCTTTTATTTATCCCAAGACAACAGCTAAAACGTTTAATATTGCCTACGAGCTTGTTAAAAAAGGGGTGTATCCCAACTTCATCTATTCCAAAATATACGAAAGCAACTCAATATCTGCATTAAAACTTCAATCAAGAATACTTTCATCCCTGGAACTTTTCTATGAACAAAGAGTTGCCGTTCAAACCATGTATAAAGAGGATCTTGAAGCATGCGATGCTCTTTACGAAGAATCGGATACCTTGATAAATATTCCTTTAAAAAGCGAAGCTATTAAAGTTTCTGTGTTTTTTAAGGAAAACGAAGAGGGCATCCTCAGGTGCTCAATGCGTTCCAAAGGAAATATTGATGTTGCAGTAATAGCAGTCTCCTACGGTGGCGGAGGACACAAGACGGCAGCAGGGTTTAAGAGTAAGTACCCTCTTGATATTATTAAAAGAAAAGTGTTAGAAAGACTCAGTGAATATTTTCCATCTTGAAGCTGGTAGTACATGAAACGTCTCTTTTTACTTCCTCTCTACATCATCATCCTTCTCGTTTCCTGCAGAAATGCTGATACAAATCCAGGCAAAAGGGTGATGACAGACTCAAATATTGTGGTTCAGGAGAAAACGACTCAAAACGGCAGTGAACGTACTACGGACAACTATTCGGAAAATCTTGATAAAGCTCCGATTCCAAAAATTCCCATGGATCCGGGACAGTTTATTGTAACAATAATACAGACGAATCTGGATTTGGATACAGAAGACGAGCAAATAATCGTCCATAAAATAAACAAAGGTGAAGATTCCCACATAATTGTTGATGTCATTGATTTTGATTCAATCCGGGACAAGTATGTCATATCCTGGGAGTATGAAACCCAAGCTACCAATGTACGTTCGTTTGATCTTGACCTTCTTGATGTTACCGGAGATCATAATCTCGAGATAGTCTGCAGGGGCAGTTTTGGTAACGATACCCAGACCCTTGATATACTGAAACGCAATCAGCAAAAGACCAGCTATGGCCTGCTTACATACAACCCTGTTCTTTCCCTGAAAGAACAGGGGAATATTGAGATACAGCAGAACCAAAGATCCCAAGCATACAAAACCGGTATTTCCAATGGGAAAAGTTTCCCGGTCATTGCTGCGGCAAGTTCTTCAGAAGTGGAAAACAGATTTGATATTATCAGAAAAAGTTATTATTGGAGAAACGATGAGGGGACATTCAGTCTTATAAACACAGAAAAGATACCGGGGAAGCAGATAGAAGACTCCCGATTAAGGGCAATCCTTGCGGGAACAAAAAACAAATTTGAAAATTTCCTGTCATCCATGTGGATATTAACATCCCAGAATGAAGAAGCTGACGGACCCTTGGTACTCTTTGAGCTTGATAAAAGAAAAATCACCTTTTTTGAAAATGACATTCAGGAAGTATACCGGTGGGAAAGTTCAACAAAAACTCTCTATAATACCCTTATCATAAACTGCAGAAACGATATCGTTCCTTATTTGAAGGTCACCCTGTATATTAGGATAGCGGATATTAATACTATCAATCTTGTTTATAAAGACGATAGTGTGAGGAATACCAAGAAAGCTACAAACAAGAACTGGTCTGGAAAGTATCTTAAAACAGACAAAACACTGGAGGATTACCTGTTTAACCGGGATACTGCCGGAGAAAACCAGGATACAGAAACTCACCTGACGGGATATTACAAAAGTGATTACGGAGAAGAGATTTACTTTGATCCTCCCAGATTTGAACTGCGTAAAGATGGAAATATCTATAAAGGAGGAGTTTATACGTTCACTATTGGGGTTGATGTACTTCAGCTCAAGTTTATTAATGACAATCACGAGGTAGTGAGAACAGAAACGTATAAATACGATTTCATGGTTAATAAGTCTGATCTGGAGATCGTACGTACTCTGGTTCTTATTCCCGGTTCAATAAATGTTACCGGATTTACACCGTCAGGAGAAACGTTTATACGGTATGAACAGATTGAACAGCTTGAACCTGAGGGGTCAGAAGCAAATCAGTAAATCGGGTACCCCTCAAAACCTTTATCTTTAAGCTTTAAAATAAGCTTTTTTGCATCTTCGACACTCTCTGCGGTAACAAAAACCTTGTTGTATGTTATTCCATTAATTTGCTGTGCCTCAACATGTGAGTTAAATCCCAGTGCTTTTAAGTCTTTGCTCAAGTATTCTGCATTTTCCTTATCAAGAAAAGAACCTGTTTGAATGAGAAAAACCTGCTCCCCGGTTTCCTTAACCGGCGGTGAGTTCATTTTTTCACTTGTTTGGATTCTATCTTCACGGTTCCCAAGCATACCGAGGGAGACTAAAGGGTCAGGCAGAAACGGTATTTCCCCTTTTTTCAGAAGGTATTCAGGTGATTGAGGGAAATCCTGAAGCTGTCCGTCAAGGAAAAAAAGGGTTTGTGGATTCCTGCTGTTCGAAATCTGGTTCTTTACTTCATTGTATCCTTCCGTATCCCCCCGTGCAGCGAACGACCTGGCAAGAAGAAGATATGAATTCTCCATTATTTCTCTATTACCGGAATTCCTGATAACGGAAAGTAATTTAAGCTCTGAACTGCTGTATTCTCCCATATAGTGCAGCATGAGAGCCGAACGGTACAGCATGCTATAGTCGGACTCTTCTAATTCAAATGCCTGGTTGTATGCTTTTTGCGCATCCTGGTAATTACCTTTCAGTTCCTCATATTCCCCCAGCAGCCGGAGGGCTTGTTTCTTTTCTGAAGTGATTTTCAACTGAGGCATATTTTCTTTCAATAACGAGATCGCTTTATCAATGCTTTCTACAGCTTTAACGGAGGTAATTAAGGTGTCAAAATTTTCTTCACTGCTGGTACTCTGAGCAAAGATCTGAACTGCAGCCAAAAGAAAAAACAAAACCCGAATTCTCAAACAAGTACTCCCCTGTAGGTATTCCCCTGCAGTTCTTTCAAGAGTACTTCGGCAAATTCTCCAATAAAATCCTTTTTGGCGGGAAAAACAACCATTTCATTCCGGGAAGTACGTCCAAGAAGTTCATTGCTGTTATTTCTGGATACACCCTCGACAAGAACTTGTTCAACCTTTCCTACCCTTTTACGTTTAATGTTTCTGCTTATCTTTCGCTGGACATCAATAACTTCTGCAAGACGTTTACGCTTTACCTCTTCAGGAAGGGCATCTTTAAATGAAAACGCCTTGGTCCCCTCCCTGGGGTTATAGTAGTAGGTAAAGGCATCGTCGAACCCGACTTCTTCCATTAAATCTATTGTTAAGGCAAGATCTTCGGGAGATTCTCCGGGAAACCCTATCAAGAGATCTGTGGTGAGAGAAAGATCGGCAATCCTTGTTTTCATAAAATCAACAAGTTTCAGAAATCCGGATCTGGTATAACCTCTGTTCATTCTTTTTAAGACAGAATCAGATCCATGCTGCACTGCCAGATGAATATGACTGCAGACTCTTTCTTCATCTGCAATAATCTGAATAAGATCTTCAGGAACGTCCTTGGGGTGGGAGCTGATAAATCTGAACCATTGAATCCCTTTTATGTTTTCAAGGACTATCCTTAAAAGACCGGTAAACGAAACCTTTCTGCCGTCTGCATAAATGTAGTTGTAGGAATTGACGTTCTGACCGAGAAAGGTAACCTCCTTAATCCCCTTCTCTTCGAGAGTGTACAGTTCCTTCAGGACTGATTCAGGAGATCTGGAGACCTCCCTTCCTCTTACGTAGGGAACAATACAGTAAGAGCAGAAATTGTTACAGCCGTGCATTATCGGAACCAGTGCTTTAAAATCATTTTCCCCAACATGAACATCTCTGAATGCATATTCACGATCTTCAACCAGATCATCGTTCCAGAAGTTTCTATCGTGGTTTTCCAGGTACGATAGAAGAATATCCTTGTTGAAGTTTCCAATAACCATATCAACTGCAGGAGCTTTTGCCTTTATTTCTTTCTTCAGTCTTTCAGCCATACAGCCAGTTATCCCGAGAACAAAATCCTTTTCTTCCTTAAGATGCTTATAGAAGCCGATTCGTCCCCAAATACGGTTTTCTGCGGTTTGACGGACTGAACATGTATTCAGCAAGACCAGATCAGCCTCCTCGGGTGAATCGGCCTTCTCCCAGCCTCTGGAATCAAAATCGTAATCCAGAGCCTTTGATTCTGCAAAGTTCATCTGACATCCGTATGTTTCTATCCAGTATTTTTTATTCATTAAGCAAACCGTTGATATACCATTTTATCACATTCCAATCATCATTTCTCGGCAGAAGAATCCATGCTCCTCTGTTAAACCCCTCCTCATACTGCAGGCTCTTGTCTTTTAGACTGTGTATATTACTGTACGTATTGTACAGGACATTAAAAACGCTCAGTCCGTCTTTCTTCTCTATTTCGGCATTTTTATACTTCAGGAATATGGAAATCATCTCCATGGAGGGTATGTTTGTATCCAGATATTCATCCAGGGTTTTGAATATTGAATAAACTTTATTCATCTCAGTAACGTTTAATTCGTTAAGTTTGTCCTTTACCCCCTTGAGGATTAGCTGCTGTCGGTCAGATCTTCCAAAATCGGAAGATGTATGTCTGGATCGTGCAATTCTTAGAGCCTCCAGCCCGTTCAGATGATGCTTCCCTTTTGAGTAATACAGAGTTGTCCATACTCCATTATCCCTGATTTTGTAGGTTGGATCGGCAAGATCACTTGCCAGCTCGATATCGATTCCACCGAGAATATTTATTATGTCTATAAATGCATACATGTCCACACCGATGTAACCTGATATTTCAACTCCTGTAATTTCCGATATTATTTCTGTAAAAAGTTCTCCGCCTCCGGTACGGTAGTAATCATTTATCTTGCGGTTCTGATAAAAAAGATCCCGGGGAATGGATATAAGTTTTATTGTATCGGTACTGCTGTTGAAATTTGCAAGAATAATAGTGTCCGCATTCTTTTCATGAGAACCAATCAGCAGCAGAGTCAAAGAGCCGTTGTTTCCATACTTATCACCAAAGTCTGCGATAGTATCAGGAATTATAAAAGTACTTCCAGGTGTCGTTTCAGCCTCACTGCTCATAGTCAGGGATTTTAATGATGAAATAACAACATCCTCTTTATCAAAAAGATAAATCTCTCCAATCTTTTTCTGAACACCGAGGGATCCCTGCTTTTCGCCGCTGCTGTTTACAAAATCAAAATAGTAATAATCACTGTCGTCCCTTATTTCAGTACGTAAGGTCAGATTTTTTTCTTTAAGGTATGTAATAAAGGCAGGATCTTTTGCAACAGTAATAATTTTATTTTTGGATTTTTCAATGACCAGTTCTTCAGCGCTTCGCTTGTCTGAAGAATCAAGTACCTCCATAAAACGGGAATGAAACTGGTTGAAATCGTTATAGGATTCACCGTTCAGGGTAAAATCAAGTTTATTCTTGTCCATTTTTGCCGTTAAAATCAGCCTGCCGTCTTTTGTGCTTATTCTGACTGCCCTGGTGTCCGCTGTATGTATGGTTTTAATTACAAGCCCATACTTATCCACAGTATGGGCTACACGTTTTTCTTGTACTATACCGCTGAATTTATCCGATAGAGCTTTACTTTCAGCAATATAAGCTGTGATCTCATGTATTGAGGAATCAATCGCCTCTTCAACAATTTTACAGGCATCCTTTGCAACCGGGTTAAATGTTTTCTTTTCAGTTTCCTTTTGTCTGTATGATAGAGCCGCTTCCAAAGGGGAATCGTTGTAAATACTCAACGTGTAGGCGATAGATCCGCCTAAAAGCAGGTGATACCCGGAATCACCGTTCTTTATCAGTTTGAGCCTGTTTTTTAACAAAATAGCATTCAATGCATCACTTTCAGCAAAGTTTTTAAGTATCCTGAGGTTATTAAGACGTACATTAAAGGTGATAAGTTTGTCGGCAGCAAGGAAAAAGGGGAGATCCTCGTTTTCCCTGGTTTCTCCAATATCCGGTTTGCTTTCGTCTGCTGATGTGTTATTGAACGTATCCGGCAGATAGTTCTTCTCCGGCAGGGAGAGTTTCTTACGTATTTCGTTTATATCTTTACTGTACTCTTGAACAATTGAATACAGAGAGCTGATTTCTCTCTCTCTGCTGTTTAAATTATTTTGCAGGCTGCTGTTTTCGGTCGTTAAATGTACCACTGTAAAGAGAACCGCTCCAAGGAGTATCAGTATGCCTGCACCAAGTATTATTTTTTTCATTATCCTCACTCAAATTGATCTTCGAGTGAGAATAATACTATATACCTTTCTTTATCAAGACTGCAACGTATTTATTTTTTTTCTTTTCTCTGTTTTGCTGACTGAACAGTATTGTACATCAGCATTGTTATTGTCATTGGACCGACTCCGCCGGGTACCGGAGTTATTGCAGAAGCTTTTTCCTTTACAGGTTCAAAATCAACATCGCCGACAAGTCTGAAACCTTTCTTTTTTGTACTGTCTTCTACCCTGTTTACCCCTACATCGATAATTACAGCACCATCTTTTACCATATCTGCTGTAATAAACTGGGCTTTCCCGATTGCAGCTATAAGAATATCAGCCTGAAGAGTCATGTCCTTGATGTTTTTAGTACGGGAATGACAAACGGTAACTGTTGCATTTCCATTCTTTGATTTGTCAAGAAGCAGATTTGCCACCGGTTTCCCGACAATATTACTCCTTCCGACAACAACAACATGCGATCCCTCAATCTGTATACCAGCATAGTTAAGAAGTTTAACAACCCCGTGGGGGGTGCAGGGGAGGAATGTATCCTTTCCCATGATCATTTTGCCGATACTCTGGGGATGAAACCCGTCCACATCCTTTTCGGGAGAGATGCGCATGATCACTTTATCCGGATCAATATGCTTTGGCAGCGGGAGCTGAACGAGTATTCCGTCAATCTTTGGGTCGTTATTCATGGCATCTATTATGGAAAGCAGCTCTTCTTCAGATGTTTCATTTGGAATGTGACGGTTATCCGAGTATATACCGAGACTGTCACAAGCTCTTTCTTTTGCAGTAACGTATGATTTACTGGCAGGATCTTCACCAACCAGGATTACACCCAGGCCCGGTGTTATCCCTTCTTTTTTAAGGTTCTCAACTTCCTGCTTCAGTTCATCCCTTATTTCTGTTGAGATCAATTTTCCGTCAATAATTTTAGCAGACATGCAGTATTCCTCCTAAATATATGGTGTATTATATATAAATTTTCAGTTTTATGTCACGCTCTATTTATTAAATCTTTTCATATACATTGAAAAAAAGAAACCTGAATGATACTATAGTAAAAGTTACATGAACAAAGAGGTACTATCTTGAAGAAAATATTGTTTTTACTGCTTCTTCTGACAATACTCTCCCTGCCTGTTTTTGCTCAAATTGACAGCAGCGGTGAATATGTTTCGCCCTACAGCAAGGGAAGTCAGACTTTTACCATGAACGGGGGATTGTTTATTCCCCTTTTCTTCTATTTTCCCGCACTCAGCCCTTCTGTAGAGTCGACAAAGGATCATCTAAGCCTGGGAGGAACAGGAAGTCTTGAATGGTCAATGTTTATTTCCGACCGTATTTCGTTGGGAATTGAACTTGCCGGAACATTTTCTTTTACTCCGAATATGAATACCCATGTTCTTATCCCTTTAACCGGAAAAATTGCTTACGTATTCCCGGTGGGATCATTTGAAATCCCGGTTTTTTTCGGTACCGGACTTGCCGTAAACAAGGTTGCAAACCAGGTTTACTTCGGAACAATACTGAAACCGGGTGCTTCAGTTTACTGGAATATGAACCTGAGATGGGGTTTCGGATTAACAGCACAATACTGGATTGTTCCTGAAGTGTATTTTGGAGATAAGTCAGACAATACATCTTTCGGTAACTTCATGGATATAGGTTTTTCAGCACGGTATCATTTTTAAGAGGTATAACAACAATGAAAATTGAAAATATTTTTTCTTACCTGGTCATTTTAGCCTTACTGTTCGTTTCTTCCCTATTTACTGCCTGCAATGTAAACGGACCGGGAATATTCTATACAATCTACAACGAGAAAAAGATTTCCGAATCATTAGTTAGTGACAAACCTGTTTATAAGGTTGTTTCTGCCGGCAGCTCTCTTTATGTACGTGCCGGGGCTGCAGTTTATAAAAATGATGGGACAGCCTGGAACAAAATTGATCCTCCTTCGGCGGGGATGCGGGCTGTATCACTTGGAAGGATTGGCAGCGCTATATATGCGGTCTATGAATCAGAAGCTTCAGGAGCACTATCGGATACAATTTACACCCTTTCGGGTACTTCCTGGAGTAAGCTTTCGGACACAGTTCCCGCTGTTTCGGCCATTGACGGATCTCTTAATCTTTCATTAATAACAGTGGATCATGATAATAACATCTTTTTCATCAACCAGCGTACCGGCAGCGGAACCTATTCTTTCTATTCGTTTGATGGATCTTTTCACACCTTAACTTCGGAAGATGTTTCTCAGCCCGTTATCAGTGCTGCTGTCAGTGGGGTGAATTATTTTCTTGCCGCATCTAACATTTCCGGAAGCAGTGTTCTCTATACTACAAACGGTTCGAGTACGGTTACGACAGTTATAACTACTGGATTTGATACAGCAAAAACTATCGGCGGAATATCCGAAGATGCGTTAAACGGGAATCTCTATCTTTCAACAAGAGATGGGTATCTTTACAAAAGTTCCGACGCTGCAGGTGTAGATTGGGGGACAGGTTCATTAAATTCCACTGCACTTACCGATTCCTACGGGACAGCATGTCTTGGTGACATGGCTGTGGTTGACTATAATGGTACTGATTATCTGATTATTGCTGCTGACAATGGTTACTTTGAAATGGATCTTACCGGGACTTCGCCTGAACTTCCTACCGTTACGGCAGAAAACTTTGAGACCTACGAGCTGAGCCAGGAAGCTGTCTTTTCTCTTTATACCGAAACTGACAAGATTTATATCGGGTCAGACAACGGGTTATGGCTTTCTGAATACAGCGGAGGGCCTGCCCTGGATAAAGAATAGTTCTTAGTTACTTATATTTCCAAATGGCGAAGAGGAGAACCCTGAGAAGGTGTTCAGCTCTTCGCTGTTTTTTATTCCAAGACCGTTGTAAATAACAAGTTCCTGCCAGCCGTAAATGCTGTTTTTCTGTATAACCACCCTGTTGTTTCCTGTTATAACACAAGCTGTAGTGGCGGCGCCTCCGTCAGTTTTGAAAACACTGTCGAAAATTTTAATAGTTCTCATTCCTTTAAAGTTCATAAGCGTATTACCGTACGTGGACCCTGAAACGCTGACAGTACTTCCTGTTATGGAAAAATCGGATCCACGTAGAGTAACAAAGGATGTATCAAAGCTGTCCTGAATAGTTACCGAACCCTGAGTATATCTTAAAAAGGAATCATTGCCTCTGAAGATAAACATGAAATCCTTTGTTTTTTCAGTGGTAATAGCAAGGCGATCTGCGGTAAAACTGCTGCTGTCGAGATTAAAAACAGAAATCCCCTTTCCCGCATACCCTTTAATACTCGTAGAATAAAAATCAAGACTGGATTCTTTTGCATCGATAAATGAAACAATACCAGAATCCTTTCCACTTTCAATGTTTGAGTTTTTAATGGTCAGATCCGAGTTTTCCAGGTAAAATAGGAGAGATGAAATAGTACTTTTCCCTGATAATATCGTGCTGTTGTTTAACTCAAGACTGCTGTTTTTCAACCTGTACAACTCTGCCATTTGAGAAATACCGCCGCCGATATGTATATTAGTCATGATCGAAGTAACCTTGTCAGTAAAATCAAATAGCCGTAATCTGGAAACAGCACCGGTTACATTCAACCGGACGTTTTCCATTTTAAATACGGAATTACTTACAGAAAAGATTGTTGAATTGTTTGCAGAACCAATAGTAACTGAGGAATCCTTCATTTCAATAATTCCTGAAACAGCTCTAAACAGGTTCATTCCCCGTCCATTTGCAAATATGAACTCACACTTTCTCAATAAGAGGTTTCCCCCTGATTGATTAATAACGGAAGAATTGAGATCAAGATTGGTAATGGTACTGTTAATAATGGAGGCCTTACCTTCTTTAAGAATAAACAGAGGTTCTGCGGGGTTATGGCTGCTGCCTGCTGAGAAAACAGTTCTGGAAGAACTTTTTCCCCATGATTCCAGGTTGAAACCGCCTATTATGGATATATCATTGTTAAGAGTAATCGTATCGTTGATCAGATACTCACCCTCTGTTACATAGATTGTATTTCGGTTTTTTTTGTCTGCAAGGAGTAATGCTTCATTCAGAGTTTTCAACGGCCGCGTTCTGGTGCCGTCATAACTGTCTTTACCATGGGTGGAAAGGTAAACAATCGCTTTGTCGATTGAGAAATTTAGAGAATGGACTGAGCTGGTATTTCCTGCAGCATCCTTCGTGTAGGATGACAGTCTGAATTCTGCAAATTCCCCATTCTTTACCTCTGTATAAATACTTCCGGTATACTTTTTAAAACCTCCGGTTACCGACTGGTTATTCCTGAACAGTTCATAAAAAACTGAACCATTATCAGATTTTATTTTTATTTCACGGTTATCCTGATAAAAATCTTTATCTGCTATTCCGCTGATAACCGGAATAGCCGGTTTTTCTTTATCAATGGTAAAAAAGTAGCGTTCTTCTTTTGAAAGGGGGGTTAACGTTTCTTTATCAAATTCACGCACACGAACTGTCACAGATGTTACCTGCCCTTCTTCGACATCCAGATCAAGCTTTGAATCAAATTGAGGAGAGATAATAGAAACAGACGGGGGTTTTTCACTATTAAACCCGATTTCATAGTAAAGGTTTGAATTCTGAAATCTTTTTTTGATACTTACTTTATGATTGTATATTCCGTTGTTCGTTACGCCAGTAATGAGGCCGTGTTTTCTATTCTCAAGAGTAATGGACTTATTTTTAACAATACTGCTATTGGAATAGATGTCCTGAGTATAATAGAACAGTGTGGTTGACAGTGAATTACGTACGTTTATATTAAAAGGATCCGTATATTGCTTAAAAGAACCCTTTCCCAATCTGTAAAAAACTTTATTGCCTTCTGAAACTGGAAAATACAGTATTGATGAATAATCACTCCCCGGAATAATAACCGGCTCTATGGTTCGGGGTTTTTCTTTGGAAATTTCGACCGATGCTACTGAAATGCGGGAACTTTTATTCCCGGCAGCATCAACGGTCCAGGCATGTACAGTATAGTCTGTTTTCCCATTGGCTGCTCCCTTAAGGGAAACGGGAGCTGTGTAGGAAAATACGGTACCATCTTCCAGGGGGCTGCCGTCTTCATCAATACGGTAATAAATCTTTGAATCAGCTTCTGCAAACATGGAAAAAACAACATCGGTATTGGTATGTCTGTTTTCTGGGAAACCCGAGATTCGTGGTGCGGCAGGCGGTTTCCGGTCTATTCTGAATGAAAGAGGTTGTGTGCTGATAGTAGAATTACCTGCAGCGTCAACAGATGCCGCATACAGCGTGTACCTAATATCACTGTTTTCTCTCCCTTTGATAACATATCCTTCATTCAGCAGGATGCCCTTTTGAAAGAAACTGTCTATATCTTCAGGAGCTGACGGTTCATTCCCTTCAACCAGAATAATCCAAACATCAGAAACATCACGCCTTGAAGCTTTCACCGTTACAGCATTGTTGTATAGCTTTCCGTTTTCAATATTCTCAAAGAGAGGTTCCTGTGGATTCTCTTTATCTATAACAAAATTAAATACAGAAGTATTCTTTTCATCTTTACCATATAGGTTTTCTGCATAAATTTTTAATATATATTCTTTTCTCAAACCGTCAGGACAGCTGAAAGTTATCGTTCCCGGTAGTAATTTTCTGCTCCCGTTAACCCCGTCAACAGAAAGCGAATAATAGAGAACAGTATCCAGATTTGGAAAGCTTCTCAAGGTTACATCAGAATTATACAGCCCATGGTCAGAAAGCCCTTTGATACGGAAGCCTGCAGACAAACTCGTTTTAGGAATTCTGAAACCGACAGTATCACTGATATGACCTTCTCTGTTTTGAGAATATGCATAAATATAGTCATATCCGGAATATACAGTTTCTGGGATTTTTGCAGTGTACAACTGGTAACTTCCCTTCTTGTCGAAAGCATAGTATATCGTTGGTGCCCCGGTCAAAGAGATCTCTTTATCTTTAATTTCAAAAACAGGCTGCTGTGGTGGATAGGTGTTATAGTTAAACTTTAAACTGGATAAATCGGAAATATTACCTGATGAATCCACCAGAACAGCATTCAGGATAAAAGTGCCCTTTATTCCATTAGGAAAAGAAAGGAGCATATCCTTCTTTCCAAGAAAAGAACGGATATCTGGATTACCGGGGTCATTACCCGAGTAGTTCGTAAGGTAATACAGCGTATTATTCTCGGCATTCTTTGTCACTATACGGTATCTTGTACTGCTTATCTTTTTCAATTCCAATTCCGGTGCATCAGGCGGTTCAAAGTCAAAAGTAACAAGCTTCGAAACAACACTGCTTTCAGAATTGTTTTCAGCAATACATACAGCCTTTACCATTATTGATCCCGAAGTAACATTTTTCGGTATAGGAGCATAAAAAGGATTCCTGTAAAGAGATGAATATTTATCAGGAGATGAACCGTCAAGAGTATAATATACGGGGTGTGAACTCTTTCTGAATATTCTTATTTTTATATTTTTTTTATCTTTTCCGTTGGTAAAGGTAATAACAGGAGATCCCGGTTTTTCCCGGTCAAAGATATAAAAAAACCTGTACTCATCATTACCTGAAACAGTTTTCGGGAATATGCGTAAAGGAATACAGATTTTAGTTCCCGTTACAGGGTTTAAAAACAGCTCAGAATTATTAAAAGAGAGTAAAGCAGGTCTGTCAGTCTTATCGCTAAGGGTAAATTTGAAATCAGTACCCGGGGAAGTAATCTTCAGGGGGTCATAGTAGACACCGCTTTCTGGTAAAAGCATATCGTAATGGGAATCTTTAATGGTAAATGTGATGGTTTTTTTTATTGGACTGGTACTGCCTTCAGGAAGTCCTGCGATATTAAGGGTATATACCCCTTTTGCCTTGAAGAGAATAGGACCACGATAGGTAGTTCCAAATTTTGCAGGATCATTATTACCTATTGAATAACGAATCCACTTAAAACCGTTTGTATCCAGGTACAGCAGCTGGCTGTTCATGAAAGATCCTTCTACCGGGCTGTATACTTTTATTGAACTTGTTTTTTCTACGACAGGCAGGATAACATAATTGCGTGAAACGACCGTACTCCTCCGCCCATAGGAATCCTGGGAAAAAACGGCAAGGTTATAATCCTGCTGCTCCCCGGTCTGCTTTAAAATAATTTCTTTTCCATTCCACTTTTTAAACGTACCGTTGGTTTCTCCGGTTAAAGAATAAAAAACGGATACTCCGCTCTCATTAAAATTTATACTGACATCAGTACTGTATACACCTGAATCAGGTGCCGGAACAGGAGGGGGGACAACAGTTTTATCTATTGTATAGGTAACGGTGATGGAGTCCAGAAGCTTTGCATTTTTATAAAGGAAAGCTTCGATTGTATATGTCTTTCTCTCTCCGGGCAAGGAAGAGAGCAAGATTGGTTCAGAATAAATAACTTCCGGAGCACTCTTATCTCCGGCAAAATGATACTTAAGCAGTCCGGCGGAGCTGGATTTAAAATCAAGATATATATTCCCGAAATATCTTCCTTCGGGATAATTGGTATAAATTACCGCACTATCCGAAGGATAGGCTTTAGGTACTGAAATAAAAAGAATTAGTAAATAGATAAAACGTTTTAAAGGCATTTTACAATATTTTTTCGTTAAATATTTTCTTCAAATCCGGGTTATTTTTGTAATAATATTTCTCCAGCTCTTCTTTGGTCAGACCGAGAAATTCATGGCTCATATAATGAATCCAGATATCTTCCTCGGGAGAATTTATTACGTGAGTTCTGCAGCTGTAGTCAGGGAGAAGGGGGAGTTTTTTTTCAAGGTATGTTAAATCTTTATAATCATGAACTGCAATTTTAAGATCACTTCTTGGAATCCCGTGATTTATTATTACCTCACCAAGATAGTTTATTGTTTTACCGGAATCATATATATCATCAACCAAAAGAATTTTATCACCGTTTCTTAAATATTCGGGTTTATACGTCCATCCATCGATCATAACACTGGAATGTTCCCTAATATCAGTATAAGACCTTGCTACAACTGCTGCATAAAAGACAGGCCGCCCAGTTTTCTTTACAATCTTGAAATATTCACTCATCACGTTTCCGATATAAGCCCCACCTCGTAGCGAAACGTATATAACATCAGGAATAAACCCGTCATTATGTATTGTGTAGGCTAATTCGAGAGCATTATCACGAACAGCATCATATGAGATAAAATCT